>JANSXJ010000242.1 GCA_024743015.1 Hyphomonas sp.
AGCATGTCTTTGAACCTAAACGAAAAATGCGCCGGAGACTAGGCCTCCGGCGCAAAATACTTGCCCATTACCAGAAAGTTAGGTTGGGACGTAAACAGAGTTAGGCGTCGTCGCCTTCATCTGCTTTCTTCTTCTTGGGTGCAGCTTTCTTCTTTGGAGCAGCCTTTTTCTTGGCAGGCTTCTTCTCAGCTTCGGCTTCAGCTTCAACTTTCACCTCTTCCTCGACCGGCGCTTCAGGCGTGTCGCCCGTGGCGAGCGCTGCGCCGAGGATGTCACCGAGAGAGGCACCGCTATCCGCAGAGCCATACTGCGCGACGGCTTCCTGCTCTTCGGAGATCTCAAGCGCTTTGATTGAGACTGAGATTCGGCGAGACGAGCGGTCGACTTGCGTGACTTTCGCATCGACCTTGTCGCCAACCGCGAAACGCTCTGGGCGTTGTTCGCTGCGATCACGAGACAGGTCAGAGCGTCGAACGAAGGCTTTGACCGGTGGATCACCGAAGGTCACTTCGATGCCGCCAGAGGCCACTTCGCTTACGGTACAGGTAACGACCGCGCCGCGCTTCACGCTGCTATTGTCGGCAATTGGGTCGCCGCCAACTTGCTTGATGCCGAGTGAAATACGCTCTTTCTCTGTGTCAACGTCAAGGACGCGGGCTGTAACCGTGTCGCCTTTATTGAACGCCTGGATCGCTTCCTCACCAGACTGCTCCCATGAGATGTCGTTGATGTGGACCATGCCATCGAGGTCCGGGCCAAGGCCAACAAACAGACCGAACTCGGTAATGCCGCGGACTTCGCCTTCAATGTCAGTTCCAACAGGATGCTCAGCCATGAAGGCAGACCAAGGATTGTCCTGGGTCTGCTTGAGACCGAGTGAAATGCGGCGTTTCTCGCTGTCCACATCGAGGACCTCAACGAGGACTTCCTGAGACGTAGAAACGATTTTGCCGGGGTGAACGTTCTTCTTGGTCCAGCTCATTTCAGAGACGTGGATAAGACCTTCGACACCGTCTTCCAGCTCAACAAATGCACCATAGTCGGTAATGTTGGTAACCTGACCGTTCATGCGCGTTCCAACCGTGTACTTGCTCTCGATATCGTCCCAAGGATCGCTTTCGAGTTGCTTCATACCAAGGCTGATGCGTTGGGTTTCCGGATTGATCTTGATGATCTGAACTTTGACCGTGTCGCCAACATTGACCACCTGGCTGGGGTGATTGACGCGCTTCCAGCTCATGTCAGTGACGTGCAGGAGGCCGTCAATGCCGCCCAGATCAACGAACGCACCGTAATCGGTGATATTCTTGACGACGCCTTCGCGGGTATCGCCTTCGTTCATGTCGCCAACGATCTCAGCGCGCTGTTCGGCGCGGCTCTCTTCAAGGATGGCGCGGCGAGAGACAACAACGTTGCCGCGCGCGCGGTCCATCTTGAGGATCGCGAAAGGCTGAACTTCGTTCATCAGCGGGCCGACGTCGCGCACAGGACGGATGTCGACTTGCGAGCCGGGAAGGAAGGCATTGACGCCGCCGAGGTCGACGGTGAAGCCACCTTTGACGCGGCCAACAATCGCGCCTTTGACAGGCTCTTCCTTGTTGTAATTGTCTTCCAGGCGGATCCAGCTTTCTTCGCGGCGGGCTTTGTCGCGCGAAAGAACAGCTTCACCCATCAGGTTTTCGATACGGTCGAGGTATACTTCGACAATATCGCCAGCTTCAGGTTGTTTTTCCTCAAGCAGGAATTCCTTTGCTGCAACACGGCCTTCAGTTTTCAGGCCTACGTCGAGCACAAGAAAGTCGCCATTATTTGAAATGACGGTGGCCGGAACAACTTTGCCCTCTTGCAGGGTAGAAGCACCAGCGCTTTCCTCGAACATAGAGGCAAAATCCTCAGTCGAGGGATTCATTGAGTCAGTCATGGGGTCTCCAGTAACGCAGCCAGTACGGGGTTAACTGCCAGATGCCCAATGCGCCTGGTCAGACGTCGCTGCGATGTCAGGGATAAGCTTGTGAGCGCTTTTAGATTTGAACCCTAAGGCCCAGAGCGTTCGGTTTTTTGGGCAATGACGGCGTCGACCGCTGCCCGTGCTTTATCCACAGCCGCGTCTATAGTCAGGTGAGTGGTATCGATCAAGACTGAATCTGCGGCTGCCACCATAGGCGCATCGCTGCGATTTCGGTCGCGTTCATCTCGTTCCTTCAGCTGAGCGATCATGTCATCCAGTGACAGCGTTTCGCCCTTCTCCGTCAGTTCCTTCCAGCGCCGGGTCGCGCGGGTTTCGACAGAGGCGTCCACCCAGAGCTTCACATCGGCGTCCGGGCACACGACTGTGCCGATATCGCGGCCATCGAGCACGGCCCCTTTCGGCCGGTTCGCGAAGGCCCGCTGCAGCTCGAGCAATGCCGCGCGTACGGCCGGAACGGCGGCGACTTTTGAAGCGGCTTGTCCTGCTTCGGCCGTTCGCAGCTCATCTTCGTCATAGTCATTAAGATCGAGGCTGAGCGCGACATCCGCCAGAGCTTTCGGATCGTCAAAATCCGCACCCCGGTTAAGCGCGGCGACCCCGGTCGCGCGGTAGAGCCTGCCTGTGTCCATATGCGCAAGGCCATACCAACGGGCCAGTCGCCGCGCGATGGTGCCTTTTCCGGAGGCAAGCGTGCCATCGATTGCGATAATCATGCCTGCCCCGATCGAAGATCAGCGCCCAAGACCTGCATATGATGCATGAAGTCTGGATAGCTCGTGGCAATCATGCTCGCATCATCGATGGAGACCGGCTTCTGAGAGGCGGTGCCCATAACCAGAGCGCTCATGGCTATGCGATGGTCATGATGGGATTCAACCAGCCCGCCGCCGGGGATCGCGCCGTCGCACCCCTCAACGACAAAGCCGTCTTCGGTCTCTTCAACTTGGACACCGTTTACGCGCAGCATGTTCACAACTGCAGAAATCCGGTCGCTTTCCTTCACGCGTAACTCTTCTGCGCCCTTAACCACCGTGACACCCGCGGCGTGGGCGGCGAGAACGGCGAGGATCGGAAATTCGTCAATCATACTTGGGACGAGATCGACCGGGATCTCGGCACCGTGCAGGTCGGCGCTTTCAAAACTCATGTCGATCAGACGTTCTCCAGCGGCATCGCCCACATCTTCTGCGCCTACATGTGCGCCCATCAGGCTGGCGGCGCGATAGAAGCCATCGCGTGTCTCGTTTGACATCATCCCCTCGACGACAACGCCCCCACGCTCTGAAATCATCGCTGCAGCAGCCAGGAAAGCTGCAGAACTCGGATCGCCGGGGACGAGCGTTTCCTGCGCCGTGAGTTTTTGTCCGCCGCGGATCGAAACAACATTCGCTGCGCCGTCTCGAACGGTTGACACTTCAGCGCCGAAGCCCCGCAACATGCGTTCCGAATGGTCGCGCGTGATCCGGCTTTCGCGTACCACAGTCTCGCCGTCAGCATTGAGGCCAGCCAGCAGAATACAGGATTTCACCTGGGCGGAGGCGTGCGGCGGTTGATACTGAATGGCGCGTAGATCCGATCGTCCGGACAGGGTGAGCGGCAGGGTCTTTCCCGCGCTGGCCTCATAGGTGATGCCCATTTCCTGCAGCGGGTCGAGCACGCGGCCCATGGGCCTGCCGGATAGGCTCGCATCACCGACAAAACGTGCCTTGATCGGATAACCCGCCACAACCCCGAGCATGAGCCGCGAGCCGGTGCCGGAATTGCCAAAATCGAGATCGATGTTCGGTGTCTTCAAACCGGATGAGCCGACGCCAGTGACGCGCCAGGCGCCTTCGCCGACGCGGTCCACTTCGGCGCCGAGCGCGGCCATGACGCGCCCCGTATTGAGAACGTCTTCGCCTTCGAGCAAACCAGAGATTTCGGAAGTGCCTTTGGCCAGGCCGCCAAGAATAAGTGCGCGGTGCGAGCACGACTTGTCGCCAGGCGCACGTAGCGTTCCGGTGATCTTGTTCACCGGATGGGAGGTCCACATCATCTTTGTGGGTTCCTTGAGTTACAGTACCGAGCGAAAAGCGCTTTGACAGGCGCGAACGTTTCTGGCAAGCGCGCGGGCAACGAAATTCACACCGATGGATAAAAAATATGGCTGATCCGGAACTGGGTACAAAGCAAGTTTGCCCGAGCTGCGAAGCAAAATTCTACGATCTGAATAAACGCCCGGCCACGTGTCCGAAGTGCGGACACTCCTTCGACCCGGCAGATGAAACCGTCCAGGCGACAAAGACCAAAGTCCGCGCCGCGGCAGCGAAAGAAGCGGTGCCTGAAGACGAGGATGAAGACCCGGACGAAGAAGAGGCTACAAAGGCTGCTGAAACCTCCGGCGATGATGAAGACGAAGATCCGGTCGAGGACGAAGCCAAGGAGCTTGGCGGGGATGAAAACGAAGTCGTCCTGGATATGTCCGGCGGCGACGAGGATGATGAAGCCCCTGGCAAAATGCCAGCTGGCTTCAGCGAGGACGGCGTCGATTCAGACGATGAGGACGAAGATGAGGACGACATCGATCTCGACGAAGAATTCGATCTTGGCGGTGATATTGACCTCGATGATAACAATGAACTCGGCGAACCCGATGCCGACGACATTGAGCCGGAAGGCGATGATAAATAGGACTTGATTGCTCGGGCGGGAAACACTATTCCCGCCTTTCCACATTTGGGGCCATAGCTCAGTTGGGAGAGCGCTTGCATGGCATGCAAGAGGTCGGCGGTTCGATTCCGCCTGGCTCCACCATTTTCCAAATTTGTGAAATCACGCCTGACCCTCGCCAAGGGGTCAGCGATCAATGAGCCTGGCGCATGTTTTCCAATAAGGCATCGATCGCTGTGGCCAGCGTGGCAGACGCGTCTTTTCCTGTGCGCAAGGTGTAGAGGCCGGCTTCCGCAACCAGCGCGTTGAGGAAAGCCGCGATCAGTTTCGGATCTGCGATTTCGGCTTCGCCCGTCTCCGCGGCGCGATTGAGCAGGGCTTCGATGCGGCTGAGACTGAAGCGATCTTCAATCGCCTTGGCTTTCCTGGCCCCGAGCGCGGCGGGACCAATTTCAAAGATGATTTTTGAAACATCCGGATCTCGAACCGCTTTTGTCCATTCCAGGCAGGCTGCGCGCAGCTGTTCAAGGGGCGATGCGGTGGGGTCAGTTTGTGACATGACCCGCTCAATGGTCGTCCGGGACTCGTGCTCGAACAGGGCTTCGATGATCTCTTCCTTGCTCCCGAAATGATGGTAGAGCGCGCCTTTGGAAAGGCGCGTCTGGTCAAGAACATGCCGCATGGTGGTTGCCGCATATCCGCGCTCGAGAAAGGAGCGCCGAAATGCGCTTAGCAATTTCAATCGGGTTTCTTCGGATCTCTGCTTCTGCGTCGCCATGCGCTCGCTTTACAAGCCTCCTCGATGATTGTAAACAAACCGCTGGTCGGTTTATAACAAGAAGATGAATGGAGACGAAAATGGCTGCCTACATGAAAAATTTGGAGAAGATGATGGCGGTCTGGAACACATCCGACGCTGCAGAACAGCGCGAGCTGGTCGACGCGGCGATGGAGCATAATGTCCACTTTGTTGATCCCAACCACAATATTATCGGGCGGGACGCATTTCTGAAAATGGCGGCGCTGGTGCAGAGCCAGATTCCTGGAGCGATCTATTCGCGCGCCAGCGACGTGGACATGCAGAATAATTTCTGCCGC
>JANSXJ010000554.1 GCA_024743015.1 Hyphomonas sp.
CGGCCAATGTCAGATCCATCAGCTCCACTGTATCAACACCGCTGACGGAAACCTTGCTGAAATCGAGGTCTGCGGTGAACGCAATCGAGGCGAGAATTGCCGCTTTATGGGCCGCATCCATCCCGGAAACGTCGAGCGTCGGGTCGGATTCTGCGTATCCAAGACGCTGGGCTTCCTCAAGTACCTCATCATAAGAGCGCCCGGTCTCGAGCATCTGTGTTGTCAGATAATTGCAGGTGCCGTTGAGTATGCCGGACACCCGCTGGATGGAAACGCCGGTCAAGGAATCCCGCAATACCCGCACAACCGGGACACCGCCCGCAACAGCGGCTTCGAACATCAGATCGACGTCATTCGCCTGCGCCAGCGATTCCAGATCCTGTCCGTGCATTGCGATCAATGCCTTGTTTGCGGTGACAACGTGCTTGCCCGATTTCAAACCTTCTTCGACAGCAACCTTGGCTGGACCATCTGAGCCGCCCATAAGCTCGACGAAGACGTCGACGTCCGGATGCGCGGCGAGGTCTGACGCGTCATCAAACCAGGAATAGCCGGAGATATCGACAGGCCTATTGCGGCTCTTGCTGCGGGCCGAAACGCCGACGATCTCCACCTTGCCCGGCAGGCGCAGCTCGGCCTGACGTTCGACCAGCTGTATCAGCCCGCAGCCGACATGGCCGAGACCTGCAATTCCCAATTTGACTGTTTTCACGATCCTGTCCTTTGCAGGGTGTCGCTTTGCCCGCCCTCATTCATTTTGGCAAGGAACCGTTTTATGTTTCGGGCCGCTTGCCGGATGCGCTGCTCGTTTTCTACCAATGCGATGCGTACATGTCGGTCACCATGTTCGCCAAAACCGGCCCCAGGCGCGACCGCCACTTCCGCCTCATTCATCAGCTTGAGCGCAAACTCGAGACTACGCATGTCGCCGCATTGATGTGGAATTTCCGCCCACGCGAACATGGAGGCAGCGGGGCTCGGAATATCCCAACCGGCGCGCCCGAAGCTTTCGATCAAAACGTCTCGCCGGGATTTATAGGTGGAGCGATACTCGTCGACGCAGTCTTGTGGGCCGTCCAGTGCGGCGCAAGCTGCGACTTGAATCGGCGTGAAGGCACCATAATCCAAGTACGACTTCACGCGCGCCAGGGCCCCGATCAATCTCTCGTTGCCAGCGGCAAACCCGATCCGCCAACCGGCCATGGAATAGGTCTTTGACATGGTCGTGGTCTCAACCGCGATGTCCTTCGCCCCGTCCACTTGCAGGATCGAGGGGGTCGGCTCATCGAAATAGATCTCATTATAGGCGAGGTCTGACAGGATATAGAGATCGTGTTTCTTCGCGAGAGCGACCGCATCCTTGTAAAACTCGAGATCGCAGACATCAGCTGTGGGATTTGACGGATAACACAGCACCATAGCCGTCGGCGGTGGCACGGAGTAGCGGATCGCCTTGCTGATACCCGACAAGTAGGCTTCAGGCGTCGGCGCGGGGATCGCCCGGATCGAAGCGCCCGCCATGATGAAACCAAAATGGTGAAGCGGATAAGACGGATCCGGGGCCAGAATGACATCTCCAGGCGCCGTAATCGCTTGTGCGAGATTGGCAAATCCCTCCTTGGACCCGAGCGTGACCACCACCTCGCGATCCTTGTTCAGCGTCACACCAAAGCGGCGATCATAATAGTCCACCAGCGCGCGGCGCAGTCCGGGAATCCCGCGCGACGCCGAATAGCCGTGAACGTTCGGCTTGGCCGCTGTTTCTGCAAGCTTGGCGATCACATGCGGCGGGGCC
>JANSXJ010000238.1 GCA_024743015.1 Hyphomonas sp.
AATACGTTCATGGAAGTCGCGAAGATGCGCGCGGCACGCCTGATCTGGGCTAAGCTTGTCAGTGAGGAATTCGCGCCGAAAAATCCAAAGTCGACATCGCTGCGAACTCATTGCCAGACATCGGGTTGGTCCCTGACAGCGCAGGATGTCTACAACAATGTCATCCGCACCTGCCTCGAAGCGATTGCCGCAGCGGGCGGGCAGACGCAAAGCCTCCACACCAATTCATTTGATGAAGCACTCGCGCTCCCGACTGACTTCTCGGCCCGAATTGCGCGCAACACACAGCTCTTCCTGCAGCAAGAGGCTGGAGCCGCGCAAACCATCGATCCCTGGGGCGGATCTTATTATGTGGAACGCCTCACCCACGATCTCGCTGCCCGCGCGCTCGAGCATATCGCAGAAGTCGAGAAGCTCGGCGGCATGCGCAAGGCCATCGAGGAAGGCATCCCTAAACTGCGCATTGAAGAGGCGGCGGCGAACACTCAGGCGCGGATCGATAGCGGCGAGCAGACTGTCGTCGGCGTGAACAAATTTCTACTGGATGAAGATGAAGAAGTCCCCGTTCTAAAAGTCGACAATGCAACCGTCCGCCGGATGCAGCTCGACAAGCTGGCGCGACTGAAATCTGATCGCGACCAGGCCGAAGTTGATGCAAAGCTCGACGCGATTGCGACGGCAGCCGCGGGGACCGACGGCAACCTGCTGGCGCTCGCCGTTGATGCAGCGAGAGCGAAAGCCACGGTTGGCGAAATCTCTGAAGCCGTCGAACGCAGCCAGGGACGCCACAAAGCCGTAATCCGCTCGATCAAAGGCGTTTATGGCGCCGGCGTGAAGACGACGGAACGCGCCAAGGAAGCTGTGGGCCTGTCCGAAGTGTTTGTCGCAAAGCATGGTCGCCGCCCAAAAATCTATATCGCAAAAATGGGTCAGGATGGCCACGACCGCGGTCAGAATGTGGTGGCCTCAGCACTCATGGATCTCGGCTGGGATGTTGAGATTGGTCCGCTCTTCCAGACACCCGAAGAAGCGGCAAAAGATGCGCGCGCAGCAGGAGTTGATATTGTTGCCGCCTCGTCTCTCGCGGCAGGCCATTTGACCCTGGTGCCCGAACTGAAACGCGCACTCGGCAATGAAGGCGCTGCGGCGACAAAGATCATGGTAGGCGGCGTCATCCCGCCGCAGGATTTCGATGCCCTCTATGCTGCGGGTGCTGTCGCCATCTTCCCGCCCGGCAGCGTCATCGCCGATTGCGCTGTGGCGATGCTGGAAGCGCTTGGCGATGATGATGGGGTTCAAGCCGCAGAATGACGCGTGCAGCGTCCAATGCCGGCTATGCCAACGAAGTCGACGCGCTGTTCGAGCGCTATGAATCACGAGATCCAGCGGGCATTCATAAGCCGTGGGTTCACTTGTTTCCGTCAGCACCCGCGCGCATTCTGGATATCGGAGCCGGAACCGGACGCGATGCTGCATGGTTTGCGTCCCTTGGACACTCCGTTCTAGCCGTTGAGCCGACAGATGAATTGAGAGAGCGCGCTGCGGTTCTGCACCCTGAACCCGAGATTGAATGGTTGGATGATCTCCTGCCTTCAATACCACGTGTGATGGCGCGCGGAGAGACCTATGACCTCATCCTGATGCACGCGGTCTGGATGCACCTGACGCAAGACGAGCGCGCTGTTGGTATGGCCAATCTCTCCAAACTTCTCTCGACGGGTGGCCGGATCGCGATGAGTCAACGCCATGGCCCTGTTCCCAAGGGAAGGCGTATGTTCGATGTCTCCGGCGAAGAAACCATCGCCCTCGCAGCGCAATACGGCCTCAGCAATCTGCTGAATGAGCGGGCAGAATCCATCCAGGCAGAAAACCGCGCCAATAAGATTGAATGGACAAAACTCGTCTTCGAAAAAACCTGACACGAGGTGAGGCTTTTCAAGCGACCGGTTACGGTCCATCCTTTCGGATAAAGAACTCGGAGGGAATGATGGACGATTATGCAAGCCACGATGCGCTTGGACTGGCCGAGCTGGTACGCAAGGGCGAAGTTAGCGCTAAAGAGCTTCTGAACGAAGCTGTCACCCGCGCAGAACAAGCACAAGCCGAGCTGAACTGTTTCTCGAACATATTCGCGTCGTACGCAGAAAAGCAGATCGCGGATGGCCTGCCAGACGGCCCATTCACCGGAGTGCCCATGGCGGCGAAAGATCTCGGATTTGAGATCAAAGGTCTGCCGATCACCAATGGCTCTCTGGCGTTCAAAGGCAACATCGCGCCGCATGACAGCGTCATGTGCGAGCGCCACAAGGCGGCGGGGTTCACGCTATTTGGCCAAACCACCAGCCCTGAATTTGGCCTGACCACAACAACGGAAAGCTCGCTCTATGGGCAGACGCAAAACCCGTGGGACACAACGCGCACATCAGGCGGTTCGTCCGGCGGGGCAAGCGCAACCGTCGCTGCCGGGGTCATTCCTCTCGCCCATGCGAGCGATGGCGGCGGGTCCATCCGAATTCCCGCTGGCTGCACGGGCCTGTTCGGGATGAAGCCATCGCGCGGACGCACACCCATGGGGCCGATGACAACCGAAGGCTGGAACGGTCAATCGACGCATCACGCCGTCTCGCGCAGCGTTCGAGACAATGCTGCCCTTCTGGATGTCACGCATGGCCGAGAGATCGGATCGCGCTATGACGCGCCCGCCGAAACACGATCCTATCTGAGCGCGCTGGATAAAGACCCTAAATCGCTCAAGATCGCGCTATGGGATACGGCGCCAAACGGCACCAAACCGGATTCTGATGCCGCCGCCGGCCTCGCGGCGACAGCGAAACTGCTGGAAGATCTGGGTCATAAGATTGAAATCGCTGGACCGGAATTTGATGGAGAAGCCCTGGGCAAGGGCTTGATGGCAACTGTATCGGCGGCGATCGCGATGGTCATGGAAGCCCGCGGCGAAGCGCTCGGGCGCTCTATGGGCCCAGACGACATGGAACCCGTCACGGCACGCTTCGTCGAGATCGGCAACTCGATGCCAATGAAAGAATTGATGAAAGCGACCCAGTCATCGATCACGGCTGGCCTGATCTATGACCGCTTCCTGGTCGAAGGCGGCTATGACATGATCCTGTCGCCGACCACGTCACGCGTCCCGGACAAGTTGGGCGTCCTTTCGCTCGCGCCGGAGAGTATGGAAGGCTATACGGAGGCAGTGACATCATTTGCCGCCTGGTGCGCGATATCGAACCAGGCCGGGTCACCGGCAATGTCGGTACCCCTGCACTGGACGGCTGAGAACCTGCCAATCGGTATGATGTTCGGTGCGCGTTGTGGTCAGGAATGGGAGCTGTATCAACTCGCCGGACAACTGGAACGCGCCGCACCCTGGGCGCATCGTCGTCCGCCTGTCTGGGTGGGCTAAGATACGACGATGAGCACGCTTCAAACACACATGGGCGGATGTCACTGCAGAGCCGTTCGATTTGAAGTTGACCTGCCTCCCGCATTCGAGGTCGAGGACTGCAACTGCTCGATCTGCGCAATGAGCGGAAACATTCATGTCATCGTTCCCTCATCCAGGTTTCGGCTTTTGAGAGGCGCTGAGAACCTGAGCGAGTACACGTTCAATACTGGCGGTGCGAAACACCGTTTTTGCAAGACGTGTGGGATTAAAAGCTTCTACGTCCCGCGCTCCAACCAGGACGGGTATGCCGTGACGTGGCGATGTCTCGACGAATGGATGGACCTTGATGTCACCATCAACAAGTTCGACGGCCAGAATTGGGAAGCCAACGCAGCAGCGTTGGCACACAAATCCCAGGACTAGTCGCTAGGTCGAGGCGGCGGCGGACCGCGGCGTCCGTCTTCAGGACCTCCGCGTCGTCGACTTCGGCGATTGAGATCTTCCAGGATGGCGCGGCGCTGCTCAGCTGTCAGCGTTCCAAATTGCTCGGCCAGGACATCCTGCATTTGCGCCCGCATGGCCGCGTCCGCTTCGCGTAATTTTTGAAAACTCTCGCGCACCGCATCTGCATCATACGTTTCAGCCGCAAGCAGTCTTGCCAGTCGCTGGCGCGCATCCCGAACAGCAATCCGTTGCTCGCGCGATTCAACAAAGGCCTGCCGAAACGCCCGGCGGACGATTTGTCTCTGATCGTCCGGCAAGGATCGTTCGATACCTCGAATCAAAGCCTGTTCACTGCCTCCAGGTCCGCCTGGGGGTGGCCCTGCCTTACGCTGTCCGAGGCCTCCACCGATCAGCACGCCAATAAGGAGCGCATTCACAATCAGTGAAACGACGAGCCAGATCGGCAACTTGGATGTCTTTGCGTCACTCATCCCCTACTCCAGGCTGATCCATGCGTCGCCGCTATCGAAGCCAAAGGCCGAATAATAGGCGCTGTCGGCCTGATCATAGCCAATACCCGTCGAGGCGTAAGCATAGCCACCGACGAGGCCCATCGCCAGACTTGCAAGCGCTGCACCAGCCGGCCAGCGCACACCTTGCGGAAACATCAGTGCAGCGAGTCCCGAAAGCAAACCAGTGCGCGATTGCGGTACGCTTGGGGCTGCCGCCAAAATCGATTCCGTGAGCGCTGCAGAAGGTTCGGGGACGTCCTCAAGGCTCAGCACTGCATCGACCGCCCGTGCCTCGGTTAGCGCCTGGCTGTAAGCGCCAGGGTCTGCGCTCAGCAAAGCACGCGCTGCGTCGCGTTCATCTTCAGGCCAGCCCATCGGCTCAGCGCCATAGGCTGCAATCAGTTCCAAGAGGCGTTCATGGGTCATTCCAGTCACCGTCATTCTCAATCCCCTTCCATCTGCGCGCTCAAGCTCGCTCTCAGCGACCTTCGGGCACGCGCCAACAGACTCTCCAATGCACGGACACCAACATCCATCGCGGCGGCCGCTTCAATATTGCTCATTCCTTCCAAGGCACAGAGGGTCAGGGCTTCACGCTGGCGCTCTGGCAATGCTGCAATCTTCTCAGCAATTCCTTCTACACCCTGGCGCGATGCCAACGCCTCTTCGGGGCGGAGCGCAGTGTCGACGCGCTCGGGCAGTTCATCCATCAGGACCGGTTTCTTTTTCCGCAATCGATCGCGGCAGAGATTCAGGGCAACCGTGCACGCCCAGGTCGAGAATTTGGCCTTGGGTTGCCAGTCTGGCAATTGCTTCCAGGCTCGTAGAAATGTCTCTTGGGTCACGTCTTCGGCCTCAGCCTGGTCCTGGAGCATGCGATAGGCAACGCGAAAGACAATCGGCATATTTCGATTGACCAGAGCCGCTTGCGCTGCTCTGTCGCCACCCGCGGCGCGGGCGATCTGGTCGCTTTCTCCGATCCCTGACACGCAGATAACCTAACGGATTCCCCGGCAAGTGCGAGTGGGAGGAGGTCTCGCACTTGCCCAGGGATTTCATGGCGGATGAGTAAGCCCGCCTCCGTATGCTATCCCCGGCGACCAAAGCCGCGTTTTCCGCGCATTTTGCCCTTGGCGGCCTCGCGCTCTGCCTCGGTGATGACCCCATCGCCATCGGTGTCGATCCGGTCAAACATGCGGTCCATGCGCTCGTCGGCGGCATTCGCATGTTCCTCAGCGGTGATCAGACCATCGCCATTGGCGTCCAGCTTGGCAAACCGCTTAGCCTGCCGCTCAGCCCGCTTGCGTTCGCGCTCGGCTTCAGCAAAGGCTTCAAACTCATCAGCCGATACAAGATTGTCCCCGTTCGTATCCGCGCTCAGGAACTTGTCGGCGCGGTGCGCGGCAATTTCGTCTTTGGTGATGTTTCCGTCTTGATTGGTGTCTACGGCCTCCAGGCGCGGGTGTGGCCCC
>JANSXJ010000468.1 GCA_024743015.1 Hyphomonas sp.
CGGGGGTCGCGGGTTCGAGTCCCGTCACTCGCGCCATTTTCAAAATTTATTCCTCAATAAAAACAAGGACTTAGATTTGGAAATGGCGCCCCGTTCGCGCTTTTTTCAAAAAGTGGGATACAAACTGGATACAAAATGGGATACAAGAGCGTATGTCAAGCATGCGCGATCCCGATAGATTTTTGCTCAAGCGTGGAAAACGTTGGTACTATCAACGTCGCGTGCCCGGACAGTTTTCACATCTCGACCAGCGGCGTTTTGCGAAGGTTTCGCTCAAGACCGATTCACTCGAAATCGCGCGCCTGAGGCGGGACCACCTTGCTGAGGCGGATGACGAATACTGGATGGCGCTGGCAATTGAGTTGGCGGAAGACAATGCAAATGGCCCAACTGTGCGAGCTGCTTTAGAGCATCGCTACAAGGCCGCTATTTCACGAGCGATGGCTTATGGATTCTCATACAAACCTGCCGAGCCGCTCGCCGAGAGTCGTTCTATTGCCGAGTTGATGGAGCGGATCAAAACGCTCGAGGCGCAATCTGGTGCCGATGGTGATCCGAAGCGAGCTGATAGCGAAGCGCTGTTGGGAGGAGCCCCAAATCCCGCTGCAACAATTCCAGTTTCCGAAGCCTTTGAGCTTTATGTTTCGAAGATCGCGTTTGATGACCAATACAATAAGTCGGAGGCACAAAGGCGGTCTTGGGAGAAAACGAAGCGAACTTCGATCAACTATTTCATCGAACAGATGGGTGACCTTCCTCTCAGCGAAATCACCCGCGATAAAGCCCTTGAATATCGCGATTGGTGGGTGGAGCGAATGCAACCCCAGGACGGAGCTCGAAAGCCCGTTGCTCCGAACACGGCGAACCGCCACATCGGCAATATGCGCTCGCTTCTTCAGCGATATTACAAGCACATTGGTGAAACCGATTTCGAAGATCCGTTCCGCGACTTTTACTTCTCAGGGAAGACCGAAGCGAAACGGGCATCGTTTACAGATGATTGGGTGCGTTCTCGAATCTTAGTGCCGGGGCTGTTCGACGGTTTGCGTTTGGAACTACGGGTGTTGATATATCTGCTGATCGAAACGGGTGCGAGATTAAGCGAGCTTGTGAACCTGCAGACCGAAGATATTCGGCTAAACGCTAAGGTTCCTCATATTGCAATCCGCCCGGAGCAAAACCGCGAGTTAAAGACAGAGGATTCGCGGCGAGAGATTCCGCTGGTCGGAGTTGCTGAAATCGCAATGCGGTCATGCCCAGAAGGGTTTCCATACTATTACGATAAAAGCACACTCGTATCTGCTAACCTGATGAAGGCCTTCCGCCAGCGCAAGCTTCTGCCGTCGTCAGATCATGTCATCTATTCATTCCGGCACTCTTTCGAGGATCGCATGCTGGAGGGCGGTCTGGATTATGGTCTGCGATGCGCTTTGATGGGGCATAAGAACAATCGTCCAGAATATGGCCAAGGCGGATCGCTTGAATACCGTCGTAGCGAATTATTGAAGATCGCGCATCCTTTTGACGCTAGTTGTTTTAGCTAAAGTCGCCCGTCTTTTTCCGTTTTTCATTTCGCGAAAAGCTTAACCTCAATAACGGGTGTCCGAGTGGATCAGGACCGGGGTGCCAGGCGTTGGGCGCAGATTTTTGTAAGTTTTCTCTGTAAGGACCAATTACCCGTGTACACGAATAGCCTGGTGCATATACGAGTCGATTCAGACGAATTGGGGGAAATACAATGATCCAGACCATAAAAAAGATCTGGCGCGTCATGCGCAAAGTCTTGGCCGTGATCGTCTTTCTTTTCGCCTTTATTCAATCCGGAGGGTTCATCCAAGGCCTAAATTATTTGCTCGACGGCGGCGAATTTGTCGACGTGGGAGGCGTTATGGTGATCTCGGGGCTCATCGCTACGGCCTTAATCGTCGTCGGAGTGATTATCTGGCCAGGTAAAGGGAAGCCCGAAGGTGACGAAACTGAGCCGCCTCGATCCAGTACCCCGTCCAGACATCATAAAAAAACTACGCCGCGCATGTCGAACGATGAATTAAGAAAAGACGACGCTCTACTAATGGCCATAAAGACGGGGGATCTTTATGGCGACGGAGTTGACGCCGATGAGATACCCGGTGCGATCGGCGCGTTTGGTCTCGACGTAAATAATCCGATCCCGGTGAAATCAGTGTTGGGCGCTATCGAATATTTGGAAAATCTCACGTTTTCGGATGGCAGCAAAGTGCGCTACAAAAGAATAGGCTCTATGAGCTCATCTCATGTCAAGCATCCAGTTGATGCTTACGAGTTGGCTCGGGATTCGGGTGAGGTGGTTTGTACCGTTTTCCTGTCGCCATATCACAAGAGAAACTCTAACAAAAAGCCAGACTTTGGAGCGCTGGAGGACGAAAGCTCATCCTCGGATGATGCTGTTTTTACAAGCCCATTTGAACCAATAATTGAGGTGCAATCTGTAGACGGGGTGCGTAAGTACCGAGATCGATTGTCAAAATTATCATACCCTGACATCTGCAAAGAATTGTCGAATGTCATGTCCGCTAAGCACAATTTGATGAGCATTCAGACGCCGATTTCTGAGTTTGCAGAAAAGCAAACAAGGGTAACTGATCTGACCGACAAGGCATTATGGATTTGCGTTCATGTGTTCGGGCAGGACGCGGTCACAAATATCAATCAGAATAAC
>JANSXJ010000127.1 GCA_024743015.1 Hyphomonas sp.
CGGAGCTGAAACGCCGCATGCAAGGCCCCGGCTGGCAGGTCGAGGCTGACATTGGTGATTTCACCATTGGGGTCGGCCCCGGCCAGTGTCTCAATCGGTATCCATGTTGCCGTCGCATCGAGATATTCGAAAACGAAATCCTCGCCCGCATCGACATCTTCACTGAACGCGTCGAGTCCTTGTCGCAGCCATGCTGTCAGGGTTGCGCCGGTTACGCCGGAAAGATCTATGACCGGACCCGTCATCGTCACCACGTCGCCGCGCGTGAAGCCTGAGCAATTACCGGAATTGGCCGTTTGCGTGGACGTTCCAGCGAGATTGGTGTCGGACACGGTCCAGAGCGGAGACAGCGTATCGCAGCTCGCACCATTGTCGAAATCATCGAACAGAAGCGTATCGCCCGGCGCGGCGCTTGCTGACATTGCAAGACACGCCCACGCTGCGCCCGCCGCGAGCAGATATGGCATTCCCCGAACCATAGGTTGGCAATAACGCCTACGCCTTTACACTGTCTGAACAAATTACCCTCGGAGGGATGGAACATGCTGCGTTTTCTGGCTTTTTTCCTGGTACTTGTGTCTGCCGCACCCGTGGCGAGCGCGCACCCGGAAACGCCGACGCAAACGACGTATCTCGGAAATGAAGGGATCATGGTCAGTGATGGCCACACGACCATTCTGTTCGATCCGCTCTATCCAAATGGGTTTGGCACCTATCAGATGGTCCCGGAAGCGATGCGTCAGGACCTGATGGCCGGCGCCGCGCCATACGACAATGTCGACGCGATCTTTATCAGCCATATGCATCCGGATCATTTCTCAGTCGACGAAGTGATTGCCTATCTTCAGGCTCACCCGCAGGTTCGCCTGTTTGCGCCGGCCCAGGCCGTCGATTGGATGCGGGAAGAAACCGATGACGAAGCCATTTTCGACCGTGTCACACCTGTCGGGCTGGAGCGCCTGGACGCGCCGCTGAGTTTTCAGGAAGGGGATCTGACGATTGATGTGGTTCGCATCCCGCACGCCGGTTGGCCCGGGCGCGCCGAGGTCTCCAATCTGGTCTGGCGTGTGACTTTGAGCGATGGGATCACAGTGATGCATCTGGGCGACGCCGATCCACGAGACGAGCATTACGCCCCGCACGCTGATCACTGGATGGCGACGCGTACAGACAATGCCTACCCCCCTTACTGGTTCTTTTCGATGGGCGATGGCCCGCAGATTTTATCCACGCGGCTGAACACTCTGAAATCCACAGGCATTCACGTGCCAATCGAATTACCTGCTGAGCTGTTTGTCTCTGGCGCCGACTTCTTCCATACGCCGGGCGAGACCCGCCTCATTCAGAAAGTAGGCGCGGAGTGATGACCGGTCTTGAAGGTATAAGAGGGTGAAACAGATCACTTTGTCCGATGACCGACGCGCGCGCCTGGTGGGTCAATTGCAGACTCTCTTTGCAGCTGAGTTCGACGAGACCTTGTCCGAGTTCAGGGCCGAGCAAATCCTCGATCTGATGCTGACCACACTGGGCCCCGGTATCTATAATCAGGCTGTCCAGGACGTGCGCGCGCACTTGCAGTCAAAGCTCGACGATCTTGATGGTGAAGTCTATGTCGACGACCAGACCTAGACCAAGTTGGAGATTTCATGTCCCTCACCCTGTACGGTTTGAAGAATTGCGACACATGCAAAAAGGCGCTGAAAGCGCTCGAAGCAGCGGGTCGTCCGGCTGAGTTCGTCGATATTCGGACCGAAGCAGATCTATCCATACTCCTGCCGACCTGGTTGAGCCAGGCAGGTCCGGATGTGCTCATCAACCGTCGCTCAACGACTTGGCGCAATCTGACAGACGGCGAGCGATCCGGTGACGCCCAGGCCCTGCTGATGGCGCATCCAACTCTGATCAAGCGGCCCGTCATCGAAGCAGCCGGAGAGGTTTATATTGGCTGGGGCAAAAATGTGCAGGCGTCGCTAATCTCCTGAGCAATGATCCGAAAACGATCTGAATGCCAGTCGCGCTCTTGGGGTGGAGGCGTCAAAATGGTATCGCCAATCCCATAATGCCCTCGACAGAAGGGCAGAGGGCCTGGGATGCAAGAAGTCGAAGCCAAATGGATCGAAAGAACGCTGCGCGCGTTTCCAGCCGAAGAGCTGTCTCCCATTCTGGATATTGGCAGTCAGACCCTCGCCTTCCGGACGCAGGAAAAGCCTTACATTCATAATGAGCTGTTCGCGCCGCTCATGGCCCGCGGGATCTCGATTATTCACTCCGATCTTCAGGAAGGCGAAGGGATCGATCTCTCCGCGAACTTGCTCGAAGAGGACGGCTTCAATCAGATTAAAGCCACGGCGCCGCGCACGATTTTCTGCAACAATGTGCTGGAGCATGTGCTCGACCCGGCGGAATTCGCTAATCGTTGTTTCGCATTGCTACCGCCGGGCGGACGTCTGATCATCACGGTGCCGAGAAGCTATCCGCACCACCGCGATCCGATTGACACCATGTTCCGGCCGACACCAGAAGAAATCCACGCGCTGATTGATGCGCCTGCGGAGATTCTGGCCTCAGAGATTATCGAGACCGGGTCGTACCGCGACAATCTCCGCAAGCGCCCTTGGATCATCTATCGTCAGATCATTCGCCTGCCATTCCCCTTCCTTGGCTGGACCAAGTGGAAGCGGTCGATGAAGAAGTTCTACTGGATGATCTGGCCCTATCGCCAGTCTTGCATAGTGATTCAGAAACCGATCAGTTCCGCGAGCGCGGATTCAGGTACAGGGCTTCCTCATCATGATCGAGATCTGGCTCAACCTTCCCCCGATACACCTTTTCAGCCATAGACTTCACGTGTTTGCGGCCGGCGCGATTGAATTTCAAAACCGCGCAAAACAGTTCCAGCACGGCTTCCAGTTTGCGATCCTGATATTGCGGGTCGATCCGCACCATCCAGGCGCCGCCAAGATTCAGCAGCTGGTGATCCAGCACCCCGATCTTGCGCCCTTTTTGGTTGTAGATTTCATAATCGGCCCCGATAGAGAACCACTTGCGGCGCAGCGTATAGAACTCTGACCGCGTCTTGCCCTTGATGAAGAAGCTGAATTTTTCCGGCTGGAACGGCCAATGCATCGCCGAGCGCTCAAGCTGGATCAGCTGCTTGTGGCGCGACAGGTTGATCGCAAAGGACTGAACCGGGCGCCCTCCCGCCGCCAGCGTGAGCTGGGTCGAGCGACCGAGCAGCATCTCAGCCGACCCGCGCCATGACAGTGTTTCGGAGAACAGCTTGATGACCAGTCGGCGCTCAAAGCCTTCACTGCCATCCCACAATTCCTGACGATACCCGATCAGCGCCTCGCGCTTACCATCGATGACGGTCTGGCCGTAAAGCTCCATATCCTTCGTGAACTGGTCCGACGCGGCTTCATTCTGGGTCCGCTTCATGATGCCGATCTCGGCCGTGTTGAGATCGGTTGCCCAGAAATCGACTTTGACCTTCCGGCGCTTGGTCTTCGCAGCCGTCCGCTTGGCGGGCTTCACATCGGGCGCGGTCCCAGCGAGCGCCATTCCATCTGCCATGTCAGTCTCCGAATTTCGAGAATCGCTTTGCCCGCAATCTCAGCCTCAGAGGTCATGATTTGGTTAACAGCGCTGCAGGTTCTGTTAACGCTCAGGATGTGGGTGTCGGTTCGGGGGCTTATAGTGTCTGCTTTCGGTAACAGCGCGGACATTGGCTACGGTCATGCATAGAATCGAAGTCGAATCTAATGTTCTGCCGCGTTGTCGAAGTGCCTCGGACTAAAGTCGCGTTGAGAACACCGTGAAACTGGCCCAGTCCTTAGGGTTTGGATACTTCTCTCGAGTCTTCATCATGGCGATACGCAGAGCGCGATCGGCTGCCACTTGTTGGCTTAGTTGCTCGGAGAACTCGATCATCATGTATTGGGTGGCGAAGTCATCTATATTCCAGAGACTCATGACCACGTCATCGACTCCAGCAATCTGAAACGCGCGGCTCAACCCCACGGTACCCGCATCCATCGTCTCGCCTAATCCTGTTTGGCACGCGCTCAAAACCGCAACTTTGGGCTGCGTCAAGCACATGTTTTGTACGGTCTGGGCGTCTAGTCTTCCTTTGGTTAATGCTACAAATCCGTTCAGCCCATCAACACTGTTTGATACGCCATGCGTTGCGAAATACAGCAGATCGGACTCGGCCATTTTTGACTGAACCGCTTCGAGAGTTGCGGCGCGACCGATGAGCGGACGTGTATCAATAATTCGGGCCACGGCGATCGCTTCTCGGCGGGCACCTGACAACTGTGGCATGTCAAATTCGGGATCGCAACAGAAGTCCGGATCGCCGACCACAAGCGCGGTCTTCAGCTCGGTGGGCTTCACAGCGCGTCGATTGACACGGTAGTCGCAACCAGGGCGATTGCGCCTCAAATCTCGTACAGAAGAACGAATGACCGGCGCCTGAGAGAATCGCCGTTGAGAAAGAGCATGAGCAACCAGGTCAACTAAACTCGGCGCGACTCTAACGGAGGCATGATCTAAAAGTGTGGAGTTTTGATCTATGGATAATGCGGAAAACGGAAGTGTTCCGATGGTTCCATAGGGCACCACAACAAGCGTGTCGTACTCGACGACTTTTGCGCGCAATTGTCCAGGCAGCAGAAAGTCTGTCATGACGGTAATCACGTCGGCGTTCGAACTATCCGTGAACTGAAACTCTTGCTTGCGTGCGGATTTATCGGCTTCTTGCGTCGTCGATTCTGACGTTTTTCGCGAAATCTGTTGCGCTTCGATTTGAGCAGAGCTGTGGAACAAATGCAGCAATCTTTGCGGCGTTTCATACGGAGCAAGGATAGACTCGAAATGGGCAATTCCATTGTCGTCGATCAACCAAACACAATGAGAACTATCTTCTCGATGATAGAATAGGACGGCGGTGCCCGCCGGAACTATTCCCTGATCAATGACATCAGCGGTCGCGTCCGAATAGTCGCTTACGCCCCGCCTGACCGTAAGCGACTTATATAATACGCCCTGATATCTTACTGCCCCGTTGAAGTCATCTTTCTGGCAATTGGGTTCGCTGGCTGAAGAAAGAGAATTTCCTCCCGCGCTCAATCCCGTAAATGACCTGACCGCTTCAATAGAAGCTATGGAGATTTGAGGCAGACTACGTGCGGACGCTTCGCTCGATGTAGTATCTTGGTTTGAGGAAGAGACACAAGCGGACAGAATTACGATAAAGCTAGCGGCACCGACAAGGCACGAAATCAAAGTACTGTTTTTCATCACAATGATTACGCTCGCGGCAACACCGTTAGCCAACTAGCCATATGTTGATTTACGCCGCAACATAATTGCGATCTCATTAGTCGCGCATGATTGATTGCGCTGCGTATGTTTAGCGAAGCCGTCGTGGTGCGCGAGGTTGGAATCCACTCAGTGGGCAACAGCAGAAACAGTCTCAACGTCCGCTCCTGACCCAAAGCGGGCACTCTTCCCATACCCTCTTTCAAGCGTTCGCTACGGCTTGTCTGTCGGGTCCAGCGCACCGTCCTGAAGGGCGGGCAGGAGATATGTTTGCACTGCCGATCAAGCCGCTCATATGCGGGCTGGCAAGCAGGGCAAAGCGGCATGGCCAAGCGGAGGCATGCTCCAAGCTTTGTTGTCTCTTCTGCGATTCACGCGACTTCAGCCTTTCTGCCACCCTTTGTCTTTTTCGGAGTAGCCAAGCCGGGCGCGCTGGACTAAGTTTAGCGCATCCGAGGGGCGCGTTTGGAAGCGCTGAGATCACTCTGTCCGCCGAGTGAGCACCCTTAGAACCTGATCCGGCTAGCAATCCAGCGAACCGGCGTAGGAACGGAGAACGCGCTTGGCGAAGATCGCCCTATTGCCAACCCCGCCGCCGGGCGTCCGTGCCGTTCTGGACGCGTGCCCGCCTGCGGCTCGCGCAGCGGTGACTGCCCTGCGCGCCCTGATTTTCGACACCGCAGCTGCGACCCCTGAGGTGGGGGCGCTCACCGAAACGCTGAAATGGGGCCAGCCCGCCTATCTCACACAGCAGACCAAAAGCGGTACTACGATCCGCCTCGGCTGGGACGAGGACGGCCGATTCATCAGCCTGTTCGTGCATTGCCAGACGTCACTCGTGGACACCTGGCGCGAGCATTATGGCGATGAGCTGACTTTTGTTGGCAACCGCGAAATCTCTATTCCGACCCATACAGACTTGCCCCGCGCACCGCTGCGGCACTGCATCGCCATGGCGCTAACCTATCACTCGAGAAAGACATCCTCATGAACAAACCCGTCGACCAGTCCGAATTCGAGACCCCGCAAGTGACCACTGGCCCGTTGCCATCGAGCCGGAAAGTGTTCACCCACCCCAAGGCCGATCCGAGCCTGTCAGTGCCGCGCCGGATGATTGACCTCCACCCGACCGCGAATGAGCCACCGGTGCCGGTCTATGATACGTCCGGGCCATACTCGGATCCCAGTGTTGAGATCAATGTCGAAAAGGGCCTTGCCCGCCATCGCACCGATTGGGTGCTCGAACGCGGCGGCGTTGAATTTTATGACGGCCGCGATGTGAAGCCTGAGGACAATGGCGGCGCGACCGGGAAATACCTCGCCCGCGAATTCCCGGTAAAGCACCGGCCATTGCGCGCAGTCGGCAGCAGCCTTGAGCGCGGGCCATCGGGCGAGCGCAGCGAGGATCGGGGATCAAACAATCGACACCCGGTCACACAATTCGAATACGCCAAGGCCGGAATCGTCACCAAGGAGATGATCTATGTCGCCGAGCGGGAAAATCTCGGCCGCCAGGAACAGCTCGAAACCGCCGAAGCGCAAATCGCGCAGGGTGAAAGCTTTGGCGCAGAGATCCCGCCTTTCATCACGCCGGAATTTGTTCGCGATGAGATCGCCCGCGGCCGCGCTGTCATCCCCAGCAACATCAACCATCCGGAGCTTGAGCCGCAAATCATTGGCCGCAACTTCCTGGTCAAAATCAACGCCAATATCGGCAACTCCGCCGTCGCGTCCTCCGTCGAAGAAGAGGTCGAGAAAATGGTCTGGGCGACCCGCTGGGGCGCTGACAATGTCATGGACCTCTCGACCGGTCGCAACATTCACAACACGCGCGAATGGATCATCCGCAACAGCCCGGTCCCGATCGGCACCGTGCCGATCTATCAGGCGCTGGAAAAGGTCAATGGCGTCGCCGAGGACCTCACCTGGGAAGTCTATCGCGACACGCTGATCGAGCAGTGCGAGCAAGGCGTCGACTATTTCACCATCCATGCTGGCGTGCGCCTCGCCTATATCCACCTCACCGCAGACCGCGTCACCGGCATTGTCAGCCGCGGCGGCTCGATCATGGCCAAATGGTGCCTCGCCCACCATGAAGAGAGCTTCCTCTACACGCACTTCGCCGACATTTGCGACATTATGCGGACCTATGACGTCACCTTCAGCCTTGGCGATGGCCTGCGCCCTGGCTCCATCGCCGACGCCAATGACGCAGCGCAATTCGCCGAGCTGGAAACCCTCGGCGAGCTGACCAAGATCGCGCATGAGCGCGGCTGCCAAGTCATGATTGAAGGCCCCGGCCATGTGCCGATGCACAAGATCAAAGTGAATATGGACAAGCAGCTAAAAGAATGCGGCGAGGCGCCCTTCTACACGCTGGGGCCGCTCACCACCGATATTGCGCCTGGCTATGACCACATCACGTCCGGCATTGGCGCGGCTATGATTGGCTGGTTCGGCACCGCCATGCTTTGCTATGTCACGCCGAAAGAGCATTTGGGGTTGCCAGACCGCGACGATGTCAAAACCGGCGTCATCACCTATAAGCTCGCCGCGCATGCCGCAGACTTGGCGAAAGGCCACCCTGCCGCGCAGATCCGCGACGATGCGCTCTCCAGAGCGAGATTTGAGTTCCGCTGGGAGGACCAGTTCAACCTCTCGCTCGACCCCGAGACGGCGCGCGATTATCACGACCAGACCCTGCCGAAAGAGGCGCACAAAGTGGCGCATTTCTGCTCCATGTGCGGCCCGAAATTCTGTTCCATGAAGATCACCGCGGAAGTGCGCGACTATGCTGACGGCCTGTCCGACAATGAAAAAGCCGACCTCCAACGCCAGGCCGACGAAGCCCGCAAAGGCATGGAAGAAAAGAGCCGCGAGTTTAAGGGGAAGGGATCACAGATCTATTTGAGTGAGGTTTGATGGCTAGACGAGATATCAGCGCCTTCTCACATGCTCTCCTGACTTGCGTTGGTAATTCGGGATGGGTTTACCCAGCCTGATCCAGAGTCTTGTTTCCGAAATCACCTGCGCAGGCTGGTGTCCAGGGACCAAGCTGATCCTGCTGGACGAGCGGGACTTACCGTCCATGGATACCTGCCTGCGCAGGTATCGACGGGGCTTTTGGCATATAGCGCTCATAGCCCGCACCCATTCCCACCTCTTTTTTCCCGCGCTCCCCACGGCTTGCCCGTGGGGTCCATTGCGGGTCGGTGCGCCTTGTCATGGGGACGGCGGTTGGAGATGGGTCCCACGGGCAAGCCGTGGGAAACGTACGGGCAAGCCGTGGGAAGCGGCAGTCAGCCGGTCGATGCCGACACTCAAAACAGCTCAGCGGACAGGTCCAGCCAATGTTTGTTCGTGCGCTCGATGAGTTCGATTTTCCAGGCGCGTTTCCAGCGTTTTAGCCGACGTTCCATTTGCGCCGCGGCGCTCATCGAATCAAAACGCTCGAACCAGACCAGCGTGAAGCATTGATACTTTGCGGTGAACCTAGCGCCGACTCCGGCCTTGTGTTGCCCAATACGCACAGGAAGGTCAGCGGCTGATCCAACATAGATCGCGCCGTTTTTGCGATTGGCCATGATGTAAGCGGCGATGAAATCGAACCGCGCCATGGGAGCCTTTCCCGTCCCATGTTGATTCTTGATCTGCAGAGCGGGTTCGTCAATCCTCATCTCTTTTTTTCCCGCGTTCCCCACGGCTTGCCCGTGGGGTCCATCACGGATCGGTGCGCCTTGTCATGGGGGCGGCGGTTGGAGATGGGTCCCACGGTCTCGCTGCGCTCGCCGTGGGAAACGTACGGGCAAACCGTGGGAAGCGGTGCCTTTTTGCCCGCTCAATCCCACACCCAATCCCCACCCTTCAAAACCGTGTTAGTCTCCGTGTTATCTTCCCTCGATGAAGGGCTTGTCCGGAACAGCTTGGCAGGAGGGGGGAGCGGTGGTCGCGTCGCTGGGGATTGGGGTCTGAGCCCGTCCCTGGTATCGCGTCGGGTCAGTGTCAAAATCCTGGTCCCAACGGATACAGGCTACGAATGAA
>JANSXJ010000141.1 GCA_024743015.1 Hyphomonas sp.
AGGCGATAGACGAGGAAGCCGTGCTGACTTTGAACAATATTGTCGCCCGGTCGCAAATAGGCGCGGCCAAGCAATTGAAAGATTTCATCTGAGCCCGCACCGCAAACAATCCGTTCGGAATCAATACCATACTTGGTAGCAATCGCCTGCCGGAGCGCCGCGGCAGACCCGTCCGGGTAGAGCTCCATATGCTTGGCCGCCTCGACAACTGCGGCCTGCGCAGCCGGGCTACACCCCAGCGGATTTTCGTTTGACGACAGCTTGTGCGCATCGACCAGCTTCTCACCACCTTTGTAAGGGGTGATTTTAAGGATGTTCGGCAGTGGCTGCGGCCCAGTCATGCGGGTCTCCATAGTTGAGCGAGATGACCTGCCGCCTATGGCCGCGAAAATCAAGAGCCTGCAGGTTTTGACCGCGCTGCGGTTCGGCACCTTTTCGAGCAATATTTCACCTGGTCCCAATCGCGCGCCCATTTTTTTCGCCAGGCGAACGGACGCTGGCATGTCGGGCAGATCTTCTCAGGCAAGTTTGGTTTTTGGTGCGCCAAGACGGACTCAGATCGCGTCGGCCAGGGCGTCGGCGCTTAGAAATGCCGCTTCGACTTTGCTGCCCAGGCACCAATCTCCGCACGCGGCGAGGTGAATCTCGCGATCCATCAAAAAGGGTTCCCCCAGCGCGGTCGCGGTCGCGGCGTAACGCCATCTGTGCAGAACCTGGTGCGATGCTGCGGAAAGGTCGATGCCGGCGAGATCGGATGCTGCCTTTAAGAGCATCACCTTCACCGCCTCAGGATCATCCTCCAAATGCTGCTCTGCCCATGCATTGCTGGATTGAACCAGCACGGAAAACGGGTCCGGGCGTCCAGGTTTGGACGAATTGATCGCTATCCAGCCAACCGGCGGCAGGCCGGATTTCAACGCGCTCCATGCAAGCTCAAGCGGGGCATCAAACCCGAGCATCAAGGCAAAACACCCCTGCATTTCAACCCGAGACAGTCGCTCCATGCCGCCAAAGCGCTCGGGAAACAGGGCCTCGGTTTGCGGGGCGGGCGCTGTAGAGATGACCCAGTCGAACGGCCCATATGTATCGCCAGAGGCCGCCTGAAGGCGCCAGCCCTCCGCGCCCCGCTCCAGCGCCTCGATCTTGCAGCCTGCGCGCACATCAAGGCCGTTCGCCAGTGACTTGCAAATGCCGTTCATGCCCGGCGTCGCAGCGAATTTCGCCTTGCCGGAGACTTTCGCGTCCCCTTCTAGATGGATTGTATCCGGCCACGCGGCGACGGTGCCTGCCTTCAAAAAGGGCTCCAGGAAGGTTCTGAACGCCTCGGTTTCGGCAGTGAAATATTGTGCGCCATGGTCGAACGCGAAGGGTGTCGCCCGGCGGGTCGACATCCGACCCCCGGGCCCACGCGCTTTTTCAAACACGGTGATCGAATGCGAGTCCGATAACCGCCGGGCCAGTGTCAGACCGGCCAGACCAGCCCCGATAATTGCGATGTTCATAATAGCTCTCTACTCGCTGCGCATTTGACATATGCCAAATCTCGCAGCGGCAAAGAGGGTTTTCAGTTAGCTGCCAATGGCCTGCTCGTTACGCTCGCCTGTTCGGATACGCACCACGGTCTCGAGATCCGCCACAAAGACCTTGCCATCACCGATCGTGCCGGTATTGGCCGCGCCAGTGATCGCCTCAACGACACGTTCCAACTCAGCGCCGCTGCAAGCAACTTCGACTTTGACCTTGGGCAACAGGCGGACTTCATATTCCGCACCGCGATACACCTCGGTCTTGCCTTGCTGGCGGCCATAGCCCCGGACTTCAGAAACGGTCAGGCCAGAAACATCGGCCTCACCCAACGCATCGATCACAGCGTCAAGTCGGCTGGGTTTGAAGATTGCGGTTACGAGTTTCATGTTTCCCCGGCTCCAGTAGTTTCGTTGCGTATAGGCCTATCGGCTCTTCTCATAAGGTCAATCGCTGTATTTTCAACAGGCTGCGCCGCCTGTCGCCCTGCCAGTTTTCTAGGCATGACAGGCTTCGGTTTGCCCGCCTTTACAGCTTTCGTGACGGGCGCTGCCGCGCTGCCGCCCGGTTTGGAGTAAAGCCGCTTCACGGCCTCGACCAGCACAACGCCGCCCAATCCCGGCAGAACCAGCTCGCCAGCGCGCTCCCAGGACTTGGACGCGCTGGTAATCAAACGCCAATCGAGCGGTGGCATATGCACCGCAGTTGTGCTGGCGGTGACCTGAAACAGGCTGTCATTCAGGAACCGAACCAGCTGTTGCCGCGTCCAGGGGCGGCCATGTCCGAACGGCTTATTATCGGCGAGCGACCACATGCTGCGCCGATTGGTCACGGCCACAACAATGCGCCCCTCCGGTGCCAGGACCCGCCAGGCTTCACGTAGGAGCTGGCGCGGACTGTCAGCCTCTTCCAGCGCGTGCAACAGGAAAACGCGATCAAACAGGCCTTCCGGGAATGGCAGTCTGTGCTCAGGCACGCTGCAGAGAATCTGCCCTTTTTCCGAGGTGTGCCGCACCGACCCGATCTCTTCCGGAACCGCGCCCACACACGTTGCCGCATCATTCTGCCAAAGTGACAGCAAAGGGCCGGGAAACCCGATCCCGAGCACGCGCATGCCATCGCAAGGCCCCCAGAGGTCCAGCATGCGGGCGCCCATCAAACGCGCGGCTGATCCGCCCAATCGCGATTGATAAAAAGCTTCGAGGGTTGCCGCGGGCTGGCGCATATGGCTCTAGTCTTTCAATTCTATATTCACCGTGGAGAGATGGGATCATGCTGACCATACATCAATTCCCCTGCTTGAATGATAATTATGGCTACCTCGCTCACGATCCAGTATCGGGCGAAACGGCAGCGATCGATACGCCGGACGCAGACAAGTATATGGCCGAGGCCGCGGCCAAAGGCTGGACCATAACGGCGATCTGGAACACGCACTGGCACCCGGACCATGCCGGCGGAAACCTGAAGATAAAAGACGCCACGGGTTGCACCATTATCGGGCCCAGAGGCGAAGCCGAGAAAATCCCCGGCATCGACCGCGCCGTCGGCGGCGGCGACACGGTTGCTCTGGGCGGAGTGGACGCGGCGGTCATCGATGTCCCCGGCCACACGCTTGGCCACATCGCCTTTCATATCGCAGCCGCCAAAACCGCCTTTGTCGGCGACGCGGTGTTCGCACTTGGCTGCGGACGCGTTTTTGAGGGCGACATGGCGATGATGTGGGCGTCGATGCAGGCGATCAAGGCGCTCCCGCCCGAAACGACGCTGTACTGCGCACACGAGTATACGCAGGCCAATGCCCGCTTCGCCGAGACCATCGAGACCGACAATACGGCGCTGGCGGACTATATTGCCGAAATTGATGAAAAGCGGGCCCGAGGCGAACGTACCGTACCTATGGGCCTCGCCCGGGAGCTTGAGACCAACCCTTTCCTGCGCGCGGATGTGGCGTCGCTTCAGGCCGCAATGGGCCATCCCGGCGACGCCGCTGCGACCTTTGGTGAGATCCGCGGACGCAAGGACCGGTTCTAGGTGGCGGCGCTCTCCGGTGATCTCGGCGCGAATGAGATTATTCGCCTGCTGGGCATGCAGCCACATCCCGAGGGTGGACACTATGCCGAAACCTTCCGCGCGAGCGGGGAGGGCAGGGCGTCCTCAACCGCGATCTATTACCTGTTGCAAGCCGATGAAGTCTCTGCCTGGCACCGGATTGATGCCGACGAGCACTGGCTGTGGCACGCGGGCGGTCCGCTTGCGCTGACGCTTTCGCCGGTACACGGCAAAGGCGCGAGCGCGCACACGCTCGGCCCGGATCTGCGGGCCGGGCAACGCCCGCAACTCACGATCCCGGCTCAGCATTGGCAGACGGCTGAAAGCCTCGGCGCGTGGAGCCTGGTTTCTTGCATTGTCGCGCCGGGTTTTGAGTTTTCCGGATTCGAGCTCGCTCCGCGCGATTGGCGCCCGCAAGTGTGATGAGCCAGCCACGTTCCTACTCGTGGGTTCCAAATGCACTCACGCTGTCACGGTGCGGCCTGGCCTTTTGGGTCGGGTGGCTAAGCTATACGCAACCCGCCCTATCGATCTGGCCATTCATCGCCTTTGTCGGCGTCGCGCTGACCGACTTTATTGACGGATACGCCGCGCGGCGGCTGAACGCGGTTTCGGCGTTCGGCGCATTCCTCGACCCAATCGCTGACAAATTGCTGGTGGGCATCAGCCTCGCAGCCCTGACCGTCACCCGCGACGGCGTGTTGGCACTCTTGATTCCGACGCTGGTCATTGTCGTACGCGACCTCACCGCGACGGGATTGCGCCTGATCCCTGAGGTCGACATGCCAGTCTCGCAGCTCGCGAAATGGAAGACAGCGATCGAGATGCTGGGGATTGGCGCATTATTACTCGCAAACGCCCTTGGTCGTGCGGAGCTATGGGTCGCAGGCCTCATCCTGGTCTGGATCGCAGCGAGCCTCGCTGTCTATACGCTTGGCCTCTATGTCGGCGCGCTCATCGCCAACCAAAACGACCGCGCCAGCAAATAGCGCGGTCGTCTCGTTCCGGGCCAGCGCGCCATAAAGGGGGAGGAATAACCGCGCTGGTTGCCTGCAATTCACGCCGGAAAAGGGGACGTCCGGCATGGCTGTCTATTTGGCATGTGAGGCTTTAACGCCCGTTTAATTTTCCCGCCTAAATTGTGCCACCCGCCGATCCAAATGGTGCCCGGATTGCCGGTCAAACAGGTCTCATGAAACGGATTTGGCATCGATACGGGCTACATTTACTTTTGCTGGCGGCGATCGTCTTTATGACAATGCCGGCTTTGTTCGCCTTTGCCGGTGCCTGATCACCACATCAGGGACTGAGGTTCACCCTCAACCATTTCAAGCAACCGCCGCTGTGTTCCAGGCGTCACCTCCTCCGGCAAAGCGCTTGGATCGCACCAGATAATCTCGGAAATCTCTCGCCCAATCGGGTCGCCGCAAGAGACCCAGTCCTGGCTGCGAATACGATACAGCAGGACATGATCGTTTCTGAAGACGTGGTGGTTGGAAAATACGCCAAGCAATTCCGGATTGCCGGTAACCCTCACGCCGCCTTCTTCTTCCAGCTCTCGGCGTAGCGACAATTCGGTGGTCTCTCCGCGCTCAACCCCACCGCCTGGCAGGAACAATCCCTTGGTGTAGGTGTGCCGCACCAGCAGAATTTGCCCGTGTGCATCTTCAACGATCCCTCGCACCCCGAGCGTCATAGGCCGTGACAGGCGAAACCAGGTCCGAAACAGCTGGGATCTCAGGTCAAACAAGATGCGACACCACGTTTTCAGTTTCAGGGCTCGCCAAATCGATAAAGACAGTCTAACAGGACGCAAGGTTTATTGAGGGGCTGTCGCCATGATCCACGCATCTATCTGGGCCATTCTGGCAACTGTAGCTGTTTTTGGAATTCTCAATCTGATCGATTTCCGTCGGATCGACTAAGCGGAATATCCTCGCCGACATAGGAGGATTTCAGTGTCAAACCGCGTATCCGAAGGACCGAAGCGCGCGCTTGTGACCGGTGCCGGAGCGCGTCTGGGAAAAGCCATGGCCGAAGCTCTCGGCCAAGATGGCTGGTCTGTCGCGGTGCATTATCGCGGCTCCAGATCTGGCGCAGAGGCCACCGCTGAGACGATCCGAAACGCCGGTGGCCGCGCCGAACTTGTTCAAGCCGATCTGTCTGACGAAGAGCAAACAGCGACACTGGAACGCGCCGCCCATGAAGCGCTCGGCGGACCACTGACACTTCTGGTCAATTCCGCATCAACCTTCGAAGACGATTCGGCGCTGGAGCATTCGCGCAAGAACTGGGACTTCCACATGGGTCCCAATCTGCGCGCGCCGATCCTGCTGGCGCAACATTTCGCGCGTGCCTTGCCGCAAGATGAAGCCGGGCTGATCGTCAACATGATCGATATGCGCGTCCTCAAGCTGAACCCGCTCTTCTTCACCTACACACTATCCAAGTCCGCGCTCTGGTCCGCCACCCGAACGCTGGCGCAGTCTTTTGCGCCAAATATTCGCGTCAACGGGATCGGGCCCGGCCCGACTCTGGAAAATGTTCACCAAAAACCGGGTGAGTTCGCCGCAGAGGCCCAAGCCACCCTGACGCAGCAGGGCTCCAATCCGGGAGAGATCGTCAAGACACTGCGCTACCTGATCGAGGCGGACAGCATTACCGGTCAGTTGATCGCCAGCGATGGCGGGCAGCACCTGATGTGGCAGACGCCTGATGTGATGCTGTGATCCATGGATTTTTCGTCTGACACTGCTGCTCCCGCGCACCCCGCCGTTATCGAAGCCATCGCAGCCGCCAATCATGGCAACCAGGCGAGCTATGGCGGCGACGAAACAACCGTGCGCCTGCGCGGCTTGCTCGCTGAGACGTTCGAAACCGACGATTTTGACTTCTGGATCTGCGCGAGTGGCACCGCGTCAAATGCGCTGGCGCTTTCAATTCTTTGCTCGTCAGCCGGGGCCATTGCCTGCCATGAAGAAGCGCACATTGAACGCGATGAACGCGGCGCGCCTGAATTCTTTACGGGAGGGGCGAAGCTGAGGCTGCTCCCGGGACACGGCGGGCAGATTGACGAAACCGCCCTGCGCGAGGCCTTATCGGCCAATAATCCCGAATTTGTGCATGAAACGCCTCTGGAAGCGCTGTCGCTGACCAATCTCACGGAATGCGGCACCGCCTACGCGCCCGCCAAGGTCGAGCATTTCGCCTCGCTGGCCAAAGCTGAAGGCTTGAACACGCATCTGGATGGCGCGCGGCTGGCAAACGCGCTGGTCGCCACTGGCGCAAGCCCCGCTGAGATGAGCTGGAAAGCCGGGATCGACATATTAACGCTCGGTCTGACCAAGACCGGTGCGATTGGCTGCGAAATCATCCTGCTGTTTGGGTCGAAACGCGCAGAATTTCCTCAATTACAAGCCCGCGCAAAGCGCTCCGGACATATGCCCCCAAAAATCCGTTTCCTGGCCGCTCAAGCCGAAGCGATGCTGACAGATAATCTGTGGATGACGCTCGCCACAAAAGCCAATCAAACATCCCGGGAACTGGCGGACATGCTATGCGCTAAACCCGGCGTGACGCTCGCCTATCCCGTCGATGGCAATGAAGTGTTCTGCATGCTGCCAACGGAAATCGAGGCCTTGATCACGCGAGCCGGCGTGAAATGCTATCCTTGGCCCGGCGGCTCGTATCGGTTTGTCTGCTCCTGGACAACGCCCGCGAGCGACCTCGACGCGATGCGAGACTTACTGGCCAAGGCCTGAGGCCAACCAGGTCTGCATCAGCGTCATAAAGCCGTTCGTATCAATGGGTGACGCCTCTTTGCCGCCAAGTAATTGCTGATGCAGCGTCATGACGAGGATGGGCGACAGCATCATGAAGGCCGCGGCCTTTCGCTCGGTTTCAGTCTCTGGACGTCCGGGCGTAGCGTCCATTTTTGCCGAAACAGCCTCCAGCGCCGGGTCGAGTAGATTCTCCAGATAGGCCCGCCCGACCGCCTCATCCGCCATACCTTCGATCAGTCCGAACGCGTGGGCCCGGGCAAATCCGCCATGCGTGAGCCCGGCCTCGGTCACCCGAAAATACTCTGCCACGGCGGTTGCTGTATCGTCTGCGCCTGTCTTGATGACGTCCCAGAGCGGCAATGCGCGGGCATGAATATGCTCCAGAATGGCGATCACGACGCCTTGCCGGTCGCGAAAATAGTGGCGCAGGGTCGGCTCAGACGCATCTGCCGCCAGCGCGAACTGGCGCAGCGATGGACGGCGCAGATCATCCTGAAGGGCAAATTCCGTCAGCGTATCCAGCAGAGCCGAGCGCTTCGCCTCAAAATTATGATTTCGAACCCCTGCTGGTCGCGGCATAGGCCTCCCCGCCTGTGGTTTTTATTGGGCCAACCTTTCTAGCCGTGGAGTTCAACGTAAAGCAACTGCAATGTGTATCCGCCAATAATCACTACAGGTCGCGCGGTTTCGTACGCGCTCGAACTTTCTCGGCAAAATCGAGGACGGGCGATACGAGCTTTCCACCGGTTTTCCCAACCGTCATGGCTTGTTGTAACCTTCGCTCAATGAATGCCTGCATCTCATCCGGGTTGTCCGTGTCCAGCCAGCGCAGCACGATAGACGGGATGACCGCACTCAGAAGCGCGCGCTTGGTTTGGCGATTATAATCCGTCGCCTGATCTCCTGCGGCTTCCCAGATCGCATCAGCAATTGCCCAGATCCGTTTCACGGCGGCGCCGGCGCCCCATGGCGCTAAACCGCGCCCCGCGGCCTTGCGCACAGCGGCTTTGTTAGACCCCAGCGCGTCCAACCAGGCCTGCAACCCCGCTGCAACCCGCTCATGTGTGCGCAGAGCGTCGAGATCCTGACGCGCCAGAGTGATCAACATCTGATCCGTCGAGCGCTCGAAGAAATGATCAATAAGATCGGTCACGCCATTTGGGGCCGCCAAGGCGCGCTCGCCGTCAGTCAGGTCTGCTGCGGCCGCGGATCTGCGCATCGCGCCGACCGTCCAGCCGGTCTGTTCCACTTCCGGCAGTAACGCATCCAGCCAGCGATCGCGCAATTTTTCCGATGGCGTGCTCATATCTGACTCCGGGGATAGGCAAGGCG
>JANSXJ010000480.1 GCA_024743015.1 Hyphomonas sp.
ACGGTCTAAGGATAGGCTCATGGGCTCCCCCTTCCGAATCAAGTCAGGCCTTCTTGCCTTGGGGTAAGGCTAACCATGCCCGACTCAGCGCGCAAGAGTCTTGGTTAAAAAGCAGTGGACAGCCCTATTTCTCGAGCGCTTCGACGCGTTTCTCAAGCTCTTCGACACGCTCCAGCGCTTGCACCGCAATGGCTTTCAAGGCTTCGATCTCCTCGCGGCTGGCAAGGTCCATATCGGCGATCATAGCCCGCACGCGCGATTGGCCTGCGGTCTTCATTTCTTCTCCCGCGGCGCGGGCTGCGCCCATGGCCCCGGTCATTAATCCGGCGAGATCATCCAACACTGGGCTTTTTGCAGACATGTTGAGGACTCCTATGCGCGTCTTGAACCTATAACCATTTCTGCCTAGCAGATGGGAACGCAAAAGCCGACAGGAAAGACCGCCGCATGAGTCTCCTTGCAATCACAGCCCAGCAGGCAGCCATGAGCTTCCCGGAAATGTCCCCGGCAATCTTCCAGATAGACCTTGGTTTCCTCGGCCTCGGCAAGTTTCCTATCCGCTGGTATGCGCTGTCTTATATCTGCGCCTTGCTTATGGGTTGGCGATTGGCGCTGGCGCTTGTCCAGCGGCCAGCACTCTGGGGCGGCACCAGCCCCGCAACACGCGACGACATTGATGACCTGCTTTTCTATGTGACGCTTGGCGTGATCCTGGGTGGGCGTTTCGGATACATCCTTTTCTACCAACTGCCCTATCAATGGGATCAGACCATGTCCGACCCGATGAGTCTGCTGCGGATCTGGGAAGGCGGGATGAGTTTCCATGGCGGACTGCTCGGCGTCGTCGTCGCGATATTCTGGGTGACTCGTCAGCGCAGCATACCGCTTCTGTCGATTGGAGATATTGCTGGCGTCGTGGCGCCGCTCGGCCCACTCTTTGGCCGAGTTGCGAACTTCATCAACGCGGAGCTTTACGGGCGACCCGTCCCTGAAGGCAGCTCCTGGGGCATGGTCTTTCCAGAAGGATATGTGGCTGGCTCGACCCCCAGTGCCTATAACTGGGGCACCGGCGAATGGGTCTATCGCGGGGACGAGGTCGCTCGATATCCGAGCCAGCTATATGAAGCCGTGCTCGAAGGTCTGATCCCGGCCATTGTCCTGCCCATCCTCGTATGGCGCTTCAAAGCGCTGCAACGCCCCGGCCTGATTGCGGGATTGTTCCTCCTCTTCTACGCGTTTGGACGCACCGTATCGGAGCAGTTCCGCGAGCCGGATGCATTTGTCCATGGCCTTCCAGACTGGATCACGATGGGGCAGATCCTCTCGATACCGATGTGGGTTGGCGGCGCGTGGCTCGTTTGGAATGCGCTCAAGAAGCCGGGCGTCTCGATGCAAGCGTGACCCGCCTCAAGGATCGTCTCAAAGCAATGATCCAGGCGAGCGGCCCGCTTTCGGTGGCTGCTTATATGGACCTCTGTCTGCATGATCGCCAGCACGGCTATTATGCCACGCGCCCGGGCCTTGGCCGAGACTTTATTACCGCGCCCGAAATCAGCCAGGTATTTGGCGAATTGATTGGCCTGTGGCTGGCGCAGGAATGGCAGAACCTTGGCATGCCGAAACGGTTTAGTCTGCTCGAGATCGGTCCGGGTCGCGGCACGCTGATGCGCGATGCCTTGCGTGCTGTCCGGTCTGTCGACGGGTTTCTCGAAGCGGCTCAGTTGCATTTCGTTGAACCAAGCCCGGTACTCCGCACCGACCTGACGCAGACATTTGCGCCCAATTCTCCCGTCTTCCTGGAACAGCTGGACGATGTTGAAACAGATCTGCCGGTTTTGATTGTCGCGAATGAATGGCTCGATTGTTTACCAGTGCAACAATATGTGCGCACAGGAGAGGCTTGGCATGAGCGGGTGGTCGGCCTTTCTAATACAGGCGAACTGGCATTCGGCCTAAGCGACCAGGCGGCGCCGTTCCAACCGGACATCCCGGAGGAACAGTCCGACCTGGAGCTTCAGCCCGGCCTCAAAACCCTGGTCGAGCTCATGGATCGTCTCCTGAACCAAACCTCAGGCCGAGCCTTGCTGATTGATTATGGCACCACTGACGCCGCGCCCGGAGACACGCTTCGCGCCTATCAGAGGGGCAAACAGGTCGATCCGCTTTTCGCCCCAGGCGAGTGCGATCTCACCTGCGATGTCGACTTCCATCGGCTCAGGCGTTTGGCCAGCGCACAAAATCTCAAAACTGATGGCCCCATCTCACAGAGCCGATTCCTGCTCAGTTTGGGTGCGGAAATGCGTCTCAACCAGTTGGCGAGCGCGCACCCGGATCAGGCTGACGCGCTCTTTGAAGGAGTAAAACGCCTCGTTGACCCGTCGGAATTGGGTGAGCGGTTCCAGGTGATCTGCCTCAGTTCCCCTGACCTCGCGTCGCCTGCGGCATTTTAGAATGCCCTTACAAAAAGCACGCGCTATATTGACCTTCACGTTAAGGTAAGCCTTGTGTTTCTTGAGCGTCCTGCTACCTGCGGGGCAACGAAAAACCAA
>JANSXJ010000320.1 GCA_024743015.1 Hyphomonas sp.
AGGTTTTGAAAGGCTAGGGACGCACTATATGCGTTCTCTGGACGGCCAGACGAGGCCAAACTGACCCCGCTCGGCCGTCCGATATAAAGGACGGTACTACATGGCAGATGACGGTTCTCCCGTAGACGGCGGTCGCAGCGCTCAAAACGCCGCGATGCTCGACACCCTGTTTTTGTATGGTGGAAGCGCGGTCTGGATCGAACAGATGCAGGCCAAGTACGCTGCAAATCCGAATTCGGTTCCTGAAAGCTGGCGCGCCTTTTTCGAAGAGCTGGGAGACGGCGGCGAAGACGCCGCGCGCAATGCAGAAGGCGCGAGCTGGAAACGCACAGAGTGGCCACGCCCTTCCTCGCCAGAGGAAACGGCGGCTTTCGACGGCAACTGGACCCTGCTGGAGCCAAAGCTAGAGAAAAAGATCAAATCCACGGCGCCCGCGGCCTCGGCAGAAGATGTCGAACGCGCGGTGAAGGATTCGGTGAAGGCCCTGATGATGATCCGGGCGTTTCGCATGCGGGGCCATTTGCAAGCACAGCTCGACCCGCTTGGCCTCGACAATCCCGAATATCAGCCCGAACTTGATCCGAGGAATTACGGCTTCGAGGAAGCCGATATGGATCGCGAGATCTTTATCGATGGCGTCCTCGGCCTGGAACGTGCGACGGTGCGCCAGATTCTCGACATCGTTCGACGAACCTATTGCGATACGCTTGGCATTGAGTTCCAGCATATCTCGGATCCCGAAGAGAAAAGCTGGCTGCAGGAGCGGATCGAGGGGCCTGACAAAGGCGTCGCGTTTACGCCGGAAGGCAAGAAGGCCATTCTGTCCAAACTGATCGAAGCGGAGACGTTCGAACGGTTCCTGCACAAGCGCTATCCCGGCACCAAACGGTTTGGTCTTGATGGCGGCGAGGCTGCGGTACCGGCGCTCGAACAGATCATCAAGCGGGGCGGGGCGCTTGGCGTTGATGAAATCGTCGTCGGCATGCCACACCGCGGCCGACTCAACATGCTCGCCGCTGTGATGGGCAAAGAGTATGAAAAGATCTTCCATGAATTCATGGGTGGCTCGACCCAGGGCGCGGGGGAATTCGGCTCCGGCGACGTGAAGTACCATTTGGGGGCCTCATCGGATCGCGAATTCGATGGCAACACGGTCCACCTGACCATGAATGCCAACCCATCGCACCTGGAAGCGGTGGACCCGGTTGTGCTCGGCCGCGTCCGGGCCAAACAGTTCATGCAATATGAGGAGAGCGGCGAACTCGATCGCTCGAAGAAACTGCCATTGCTGTTGCACGGAGACGCTGCGTTTGCCGGGCAAGGCGTTGTGGCAGAGTGTTTCGCGCTCTCCGGTCTGCAGGGGTATCGCACGGGCGGAACCATTCACTTCATCATCAACAACCAGATCGGCTTCACGACCAGCCCGATGTATTCGCGGTCCTCGCCGTATCCGTCTGATGTTGCGTTAATGGTGCAGGCGCCGATCTTCCATGTGAATGGTGATGACCCCGAGGCGGTGACCTATGCCGCCAAAGTGGCGACCGAGTATCGTCAGAAATTCGGCAAGGATGTTGTCATCGACATGTTCTGCTACCGCCGGTTCGGGCACAATGAGGGCGATGAGCCCATGTTCACGCAGCCGGTCATGTACACCCGAATCAAGGGTCATAAATCGACGCGTGAATTGTATGGCGAGCGCCTGGTCGCTGAAGGTCTGATGACCGCGGAAGCTGTTGAAGCAGAAGTGAAAGCGTTCGAGGATTTTCTCGATAAGGCGTTTGAAGACGGCAAGACCATCGAAACCAGCAAAGCCGACTGGCTCGAAGGCGAGTGGGAAGGCCTCGGCCTGCCGCCGGACGATGAACGCCGCGGTAAAACCGGCGTATCGAAAGCGAAGCTGAAAGAACTTGGCACGAAAATCACGACGGTTCCGGACGATGTGACGATTCACCGGACGCTGGGCCGGGTGATTAAAGGCCGTGCTGATGCGATCAATTCTGGCAAAGGGCTCGACTGGGCGACCGCAGAACATCTGGCGTTTGCGACGCTGCTTGATGAAGGCTTCCATGTCCGGCTGTCGGGTCAGGATTGTGGCCGCGGCACGTTCTCGCAACGCCACAGCCATATGGTCGATCAAAAAACGGGTGAACGATATACGGCGCTGAACCACATTCGCGAAGGTCAGGCTGAGTACGAAGTCATCGACTCGCTGCTGTCGGAAGAAGCCGTGCTCGGTTATGAGTATGGCTACTCTCTGGCCAATCCGAACGCGTTGGTCATGTGGGAAGCGCAATTTGGGGATTTCTCGAATGGCGCGCAGGTCTTCTTCGACCAGTTCATCTCATCAGCTGAGCGCAAATGGCTGCGTATGTCAGGGCTGACTATGTTGCTTCCGCATGGCTATGAAGGGCAGGGGCCAGAGCATTCTTCCGCTCGGCTTGAGCGCTTCCTGCAAATGTGTGCCGAAGACAATTGGCAAGTCTGTAACCTGACCACCCCGGCGAACTATTTCCATGCGTTACGCCGTCAGATCCATCGCGATTTTCGTAAACCGCTGGTGATCATGACGCCAAAGTCGCTGCTGCGTCACAAATTGGCGACAAGCGATTTCGAGGACATGAATACCAAGTCCTCGTTCCACCGCGTCTTGTGGGATGACGCCGATACGCCAGGCCGTGAAGGCAAGGTCAAGCTGGTCGACGATAAGAAGATCCGACGGGTCGTCCTGTGCTCGGGCAAAGTCTATTATGACCTGTTCGAAGCGCGTGAAGAAAGTGGTGCAGACGATATTTATTTGCTGCGTGTGGAACAATTCTACCCCGTGCCGCGTAAAGCCCTTATGGTAGAAATGAAACGCTTCCCGCATGCTGAACTGGTCTGGTGCCAGGAAGAGCCGCGCAATATGGGGGGCTGGACCTTCATTCGAGATGAAATCGAATGGGCTGCCAACCATATTGGCAGTGCGCATCCGCGTCCTAAATATACAGGGCGGCCACCCGCTGCTGCAACAGCGACCGGCTTGCTCTCAACTCACAATCGCGAGAAAAACGCGTTTATTAGCGCCGCTCTCGGTGACACGCCTGTAGAAGACAGCCTGGTGACCAGCTAAAGATCCAATAAAGACGAAGACAGAGACCAAAAATGACCGACATTATTGTCCCAACCCTGGGTGAAAGCGTCACCGAAGCAACGGTTGGAAAATGGCTGAAAGCGGCTGGTGAAGCCGTCGCCAAGGATGACGTCCTCGTCGAACTTGAAACGGATAAAGTGGCCGTTGAAGTCTCGGCGGAAGCTGCCGGGACGCTGAGTGAAATCGTCGCCAATGAAGGCGACACAGTTGAAATCGGCGCCTTGCTGGGTCGCTTGGGCGGGGCCAATGGCGCGGCCAAGTCCTCGCCAGAGAAAGCGGCTGAAAAGACCGCCGCGCCGGCCCCTACCGCCGCAAGCGCAGGGGGTGCGTCGGTCGATGTCACCGTTCCGAGCATGGGCGAAAGCGTCGCCGAGGGGACGATTGCTTCCTTTCTCAAACAGGTGGGCGATACCGTCTCCAAGGATGAGACGATTGCCGAAATCGAAACCGATAAAGTCGCCCTTGAAGTTCCAGCGACTGCCGATGGCGTCATTGCTGAGTGGCTCGTGGCGGAAGGTGACGGTGTGACACCCGGCGCTGTTATCGCCCGTATCAGCGCCGGCGCATCAGCTGCGGCAGCAAGCCCAGCTCCCGCGGCAGCGCCCGCGCAAGCAAGCGCACCGGCTGCGACGGGCGAGCGTCCAGTTTCCCCATCGGTGCGGCGCATTTCAGCGGAAGCGGGCGTGAACCCGGCTGATATTCCAGGAACGGGCCGTGATGGGCGGGCAACCAAGGCCGACGCTCTGGCCCATGTGAATGCACCCAAAGCGGCTGCGGCACCTGCTGCAGCCAAGCCCGCCCGCGACCTTGGTCCGCGCGAAGAGCGTGTGCGCATGACGCGCCTGCGCCAGACCATCGCGCGACGGTTGAAGGAAGCGCAGGACACAGCTGCGATGCTCACCACGTTCAATGATGTGGACATGAGCGCGGTGATGCAGCTGCGCAAAACCTACAAGGACGCCTTCTTCGAAAAGCACCGTGTGAAGCTTGGCTTCATGGGCTTCTTCACAAAGGCGGTTGTTGCGGCTCTGAAAGAGATCCCGGCGGTAAATGCCGAGATCGATGGCACCGACATCATTTACAAGAACCACTATGATATCGGCATGGCAGTCGGCACCGAACGCGGCCTGGTTGTTCCGGTGCTTCGCGATTGTGATGAGCTGTCGCTGGCCGGCATTGAGGCCGAGCTTGGCAATGTCGCCAAGAAAGCGCGCGATGGCACCTAGTCGATTTCGGATATGCAAGGCGGGACGTTCACCATTACCAAAGGTGGCGTTAATGTCTCTCTGATGTCGACGCCGATCCTGAATCCACCCCAGTCAGGCGTACTTGG
>JANSXJ010000225.1 GCA_024743015.1 Hyphomonas sp.
AGGTGCACCCGAAATCGGACGAAGAGGTCGAAAAATGGCCTCAAACGGTCCTCACAGGTGTCGAAGGAGCCCGAACCCATCCCAGCGCCACCGCTCATGACATCAAATCACGAAAAACCGGTCGGCTCTTGCGCGTGTCCACTTGCATTGTTCAATGATCACGTCAATTACGAATTGAACGTCGAACTCGAAAGTCAAGCGGATCCGAAGCCACAAAAAGGAAGAGAAGGAGGGCGATCGAGATTGATGCGCCATATGTTCTGGACGAATAAGCATCAGTGTGAAATGCGTTACAATTCGCGCAATACACAGTTTTAGGGCATGACTAGTCGTTGGTCTCGATTTTCGCGCGCGATATCTACTCTTCGCCACACGTATCGTGTGTTTTTAGGCCACGGTGTCAGCTTTTCTCAATTTGGCGAAGACCTGCTGGTCTCAAGGATCGCCTCAATCCCGACGGACAGCTTCTATATTGACGTCGGAGCGGCGTATCCAGTGAAGAATTCCAATACGTTCAGGTTCTATTTGCGAGGGGGAAACGGTTTGACGATTGAACCGAATCCCGACTTAGTGAGGCAGCATCAGCGCATCAGACCTAGGGACATTTGTATCTCGGCGGGGATATCGACTACTGAGGAAGTTTTAGCTTACTATCGTTTTGAGATACCCGACTACAATACTTTCGATAAAGATACGGTGAGGCGATTGAAATTAGAAGGAATGGCGCCTCGTGATACTCTCTATATTCCAACTGTTACACTTTCTTCTATACTTGAACGTAATGTAGGGATGAGAACGATTGACTTTATGAGTATAGATTGCGAGGGCATGGACCTTGATGTTGTGCGTTCTTCGAATTGGGATCGTTTTCGCCCTCGTATTCTTGCTATCGAAGATCATGATTGGAGTTTTGAGTTGCCGAAGGAAAGTCAGATAGAGAAATATTTATACGAAGTTGATTATAGGCTAGCCGCTCGTCTTAGCTATACAAGCATATACGTAATTGCACGATAACTGCGGTTCCGGTAATTTGAAAGTCCACATTTCTGCGTACGCTTCCCAAGGTAGACGGCACGGTGGCGTTAAGCGGAGTGAGCAGCTGGGGGAGCTGGCGCGAGCCGAACACTGCGAGTTGCTCTCTTTATCATTTTCGCCAAATAAGGCTTTGGGTGTGCTCCTGCGTTCACCTCTATCCGTACTGCGGGTGCTTCCTGTCGCGATTTGGCTCGGGTGGCGTTTCTTCGGTCTGCGTGGGGGCGCAGCAGCCTTGGTTTTTGGAGGCTGGCTCCATGCCGAACTGCGTCGACGCGATTGGCCCGAAATTGGGCTCGAGATCGCTCCGGGGCGGTCAATGCTAGTGGGAAATGTCTTGGCCTCCCTAGACATTCACTTCACGGCCTATCCTCATAACCTCGAATTCATGGTGCGGGGTCAAAAGCAGCACATGCTGAGCTCCCATCAAACTGCATTCGCCGCTGAGATGCATGTTTACCGAAAAGCTCATATGGTACGCACAATAAGCTCGTTTGATGCATTGGTTCTCCAATCACTGGGAGTTGATTCTGTAGATGCGCTACCCTACCAACCTCCCAACTCCGATGTCGCCGAACTGGCGTTGATCCGCGAGCAGCGAGGGTCGCAACAGAGGCAAAAGCCATACGCGGACAGCTTCATTCTGATCCTTGGATCTGCTGGAAATCCACCCACTCGTGAAGGGTTTGAACGACTTCTCGAAATAATTGCAGATCACGAGGTAAGTCACCATTATATAGTGGCGGGCTTTGGGACTGAAATTCTAATGACTCTGGCACCGCAAAACGTCGACGTGCTCGGAGAAGTTAATGATGGCGATTTGCGAAGACTGATGGTCACATGCGACGCTCTTCTGGTTTACCAGCCTCCTACGTCAGGTATGCTTACACGAATTGTAGAGGCCGCATTGGCTGGCATTCCTACATACGTGTTGGGTGGGTACCTACAAGCCAAAGAACTCCAAAACGAAGAAATTCATTCCATCAGGTCGCTTGACGAACTGCCGTAGAGCTTTTTTGAGAGTTATTGAGTGAATCAGCCGATGTGGTCCCGTTGGCCCAGGCATCGGAGATATCTTGGTTTAGGGGACACTTTTCCGTTGATGAAGGAGAGCGCCTATTGTGACGAGAAGGAAGCTCTCTGGCTTATCCCGAGGGACAACGCCATATGCCAGAGATTCTTCATCGCTGGACAGCGAGCTGCTCGAACAGCAAAAGTCCCAGTCCAAGGTGGAGGCGCGCATGGCGAACTTTGAGTACATCGAGAGACAATGCGACCCCACGCGAAGCCATTCGGCGTTCGGCTACCAGTCACGCATCATCTACGATACGAATCAGGTTGAACGGCCGGAATCTGGTAGGACGCAACTATCCACACGACCGAGAGCGCCGCAGTGCTACTTCTTCCCTTGCTGCGTGAATTTCTTCTCCGATCGGGGCCATGCCGGCGCAGAACTCAAGCCGGCCCTCGTCGATGAGGCGGCTGGCCCCGTCAGATCGACAGGCGCTTCGGTGACAAGAATGGTTTGGCTCGGTCGATGCTGCAAGAATGGACGGTGGCCAAAAGTACACCATCGCCTCATCCCACGCATGGATTCTCAGCGTAGTTTATTTGAAGCGCAACGCGCTACATTGTACGGAAGATAATACTCCAGCACAACACTAAACCACAATCATGATAACTCCGAAACTGAATATCGAGGAGAAATTTATTACTGTTGGTAATAATAAACCATTGATATCAATAATTGTGCCAACTTTTAATTCCGAAGTGTTCATATCCGATATGATGGAATCTCTTTCGGCTCAGACGTCACGCGATTTTGAATTGATAATATCGGATGGTAAGTCTTCCGATAAGACTATTGAGATCGTGAGGAGCTATGAATTGCCATATTTGTCGATTGATTGCCGTCCTGACAAAGGTGTTTGGGACGCACTTAACCGTGGGTTTTCGCTTGCCAGAGGTGACGTCTTGTGCTGGCTAAACAGTGACGATTTTTACGTTCGTGATGATGTTGTTGAGATTGTTGCAAGAGCATTTGCCGAGCCCGCAGTCGAGTTCGCATACGGTCACACTTATATCGTTGATAGGGAAGGATATATAACCAGAGAACTTTTTGCGCATGTGCCCTCATTTGGTCTACGAGATCGCGGCAACAACTTGATCACGGGAAGCATGTTTTTTCGGGCTAACCTTTGGCGTAGCTTTGGAGGGTTCTCGGGGAAATACAAGTATGCATTCGAGTACGAAATAAAGAGACATCTTTCTGCGAACATTTCTAAGCCGACGCTGATCGATAGCTTTATTTCCAGTTTTCGCCGACACGGTGACGGCATTACCGACAGATATGCTGACGTAATCAAATCTGAAGCAGCGGAAATTTTTGGGAGTAGGGACGTTGTCGCGAAAACGGTGGTAAAGGCTGAGAGATATTACTCTCTATTTGTCCAAGGGAATTTCCTGGGCGCTCTTCGTTCCTCGTTCCCCGCTTTGAACAAGAGTGAACACTGGTCATCCAGATTCCACACCGAGCAAGCTTCAGAAAGACGATGAAACGACCGCCAAATGTAGCAGTTGCGATGCTTGGCGCGCGTATGCATTACGCCGTACCTGCTCTTTTGAATGATGCCAATCTGTTAGCTGGGTTTTTTACTGACAGTTACATTGGTAACAAGCCGATGATGAGAAGAATACTGGATGCGATTCCAGATAACCTGATGAAGGGACCGCTAGGCAGCCTTGCGGGTCGGTTCTCTGAACAACTGTCACCTAGTTTGGTTCACAGTGATGAGTTCTTAGGGTTTTGGTATTGGTCGGCCTTGCATTTGGCAAAGGGAGACCTGTCGAGGACTGAGAACGTGCAGGCAGAGGCAGCTCGCCGGCTCGCAGAAAATGCCATTGATCGCGATTTTTGTGGCGCGGGGATAGTATGGGGTTTCAACACTGCTTCAGTGGAGTTGTTTGAAGCCGCAAGCGCAAAGGGTATTCGTTGTGTCCTGGAGCAGACTCTCTTGCCCTATGCTCTGGAAACAAAACTCCTGAGGCGGGAAGCGCGTGATTGGCCAATGTGGCAGCCTGGGTTTGATGACCCCCAGATGAAGCGTACCCACATCGCTCGCGAAGCCCGTGAATGGGAACTTGCGGATTATGTGGTTGGAGGGTCTGCGTTTGTAGCTGACGGACTGGCTGCGTCCGGCGTGGCAGTAGAACGTATCCGCACGATACCATACGGGGTTGATCCTGGCCGTTTCCGCCCGGCGCCGGGCGTTAGCCAGCGCAATCCCGACGCGCGCCTGAAAGTGCTGTTTGTGGGAGAAGTGGGGCTTCGCAAAGGGGCACAGTATTTGTTACAGGCGCTCGCTCAGTTAGGTCCGTCTGTGGTTGAAGCGCGGTTTGCTGGGCGAATTGCGCTTTCACCGGATCGCCTTTCTCCTTTTGGTCGAGTCGCTCAGTTTCTTGGACCCATCCCGCGTCTTCGCATGCCGGACTTGTATAGATGGGCAGATGTTTTTGTATTGCCATCAATAATTGAAGGATCTGCAACGGTCGTTTACGAAGCAATTCTATCCGGTCTTCCAGTTGTGGTAACGCCGAATGTTGGATCTATTGTACAAAACCATAAAGAGGGGCGAATTGTTCCAATTCGTGACTCTGATTCAATCGCTAGAGCTCTATCCGACTATGCAGAGAACCCGGATATATTGGCGGCACATTCGATGGCCGCTCGCGCTGCCATTCCTAGGGCAAGTCTAACGCGCTATCGTCGCGACCTTCAGGCCCTTATTGTTGAGATACAGAACGCATAAGCGCCTACCTCTGCCTGGAGTCCTTAAATGGCGCTTCGGGCACAGGCCAGCACAAGTCAGAGCAGTCACGCTCGATCGAAAAACTATGTTCTGCGAACAGCGCCGATTCAAGATGCCAGTTCACCCGCGCGTGGCTGTTCGGATGCCATTGCAATTCAGCAAATACGAGAAGTGAGCCAGATACTCCAATGTAGCGCCAATCCCATGCACGACGTCCGAGCGGCGACACAGCGATCGAAGGTCTTGATCTCGGATCTGGACGACTGCCAGAACCTCGCCACGGCTGATCGATTGTGATTATGGGATGGCCCGCCCCTCTCCGGAGCGATGTCGATTTTGTGCTTGGAATTGATCTTGGCAAGAACGTGTGCAGCCTGGTCGGGTTGGTCCGGGCTGGCGCTGTTGTCTTACGTCGCCGGCTTCGCCGTGACGGAGTTGCGGATTTCGTCAGGTCCTTGCCGGCATGCATCGTGGCGATGGAAGCGCGCTGCGGGGCGCACCATATTGGCCGCGTGCTCGGTGCTGCCGGTCACACGATCCGGCTGATGTCGCCGGAATATGTGCGACCTTATGTGAAGGCGAACAAGAACGACAACCATGATGCCGAGGCGATCGCTGAGGCCGCGACGCGGCCGACGATACGCTTTGTGCCGGTCAAGAGCGCGGCGCAATCGGACATCCAGGCCCTGCACCGGGCGCGCTCGCGTCTGGTGGCCGAGCGCACGGCGCTGATCAACCATCTGCGCGCGCTGCTGCTGGAACGTGGGATCGTAGCGCCGAAAGGAAGAAAGCAGTTGGAGGCGCAACTGTTCGTCTTTGCGGACGAGGATGATCGCCGATTGTCGCCGCGCATGCGCCTGCTGGCCGAGGACCTGCGAGCCGAGTGGCGTCATCTCGATGAGCGGATTGCCGCATTCGATGCCGAGTTCGTGGCTATGGCGCGTGAGGACGAAGCCGCCCGTCGGCTTGCAACGATCCCCGGGATCGGCGTCATCAACGCCACCGCGCTTGTCGCTGCGATCGGCGATGCGCGCAGCTTTGCTCGCGGCCGTGATCTTGCCGCCTGGCTGGGCCTTACACCCCGGCAGGCGACCACTGGCGGCGAGCCGCGACTGCTGGGCATCTCTCCACGTTACCTGCGCGCCAACCTGATCCACGGTGCCCGTGCGGTGCTACCGCGCATTTTGGTTCAGAACACGCCGCTG
>JANSXJ010000214.1 GCA_024743015.1 Hyphomonas sp.
CATCGAGGAGATGCATCACGCCGACAAGATCGTCGAACGGATCATCTTCCTGGAAGGCTTCCCCAACCTTCAGAACGTCGCTCCGCTGCGCATCGGGCAACACGTGCGCGAAGTTCTCGAATGCGACCTCGCCGGCGAGCGCGAGGCCTGGAACAGCTACACCAAATCGCGCGAGATCTGCCGCGAGCTGGGCGACTATGTTACCATGGGAATGTTCGAGGAGCTGATCTCCGACGAGGAAGGCCATATCGACTTCCTGGAGACGCAGCTGGAACTGTTCGACAAGATCGGCGCCGAACGCTACGGCATGCTCAACGCGCTGTCGGCCGACGAAGTCGAATAGGCCGGAGCGCAGGCGCCATTGAACGCAGAGCGCGGGCCCTGGCGGTCCGCGCCCGTCCGGGAGGCTGACCGACAATGGCGCTCATCACCTATCTGACGACAATCCGTTTCGCCGCCGGCGCCATCGCCGAACTGGGCGAAGACTTGACGGCGCTGGGCCTTGAGCGCCCGCTGATCGTGACCGACACCGGCATCATTGGGGCCGGCCTGCTCGACCGGCTGCGCGCGGCCGCGCCTGAACTCGCCGATACCCCCGTTTTTTACGGCACGCCTTCCAACCCGACCGAGCGCGCGGCACGCGCCGCGCTCGCAATGTACCGCGATGCGGCCTGCGATGGTCTGGTCGCGCTCGGCGGCGGCTCGCCCATCGATCTGGCCAAGGCGGTCGCCCTCGGCGCCACCCATGACGGCCCGCTCGCCGACTATGCCGCGATCGAAGGCGGCATGGACAAGATCACGGACGCGGTCGCCCCGGTCATCGCCATCCCGACAACGGCCGGCACAGGCGCCGAAGTCGGGCGCGCCGCGCTGATAACGCTGGCGGACGGCCGCAAACTGGCGCTGATCTCGTCGCATCTGATCCCCAGGCGCGCGGTCTGCGACCCCCAATTGACGCTCGGCCTGCCGCCCTGGCTGACCGCCGCGACCGGCTTTGACGCCATCACCCATTGCATCGAGACGTTCCTGTCGCCGCGCTTCAATCCGCCGGCCGATGCGATCGCGCTCGACGGCCTCAAGCGCGGCTGGGCCCATATCGACGCAGCCGTCGCCGAGGGCGCGCCGATCGAAGCGCGCAGCGAGATGATGATGGCGGCGCTCCAGGGCGGGCTGACCTTTCAGAAAGGGCTCGGCGCCGTGCACGCGCTCTCCCACCCGCTGGGCGCCTATGAGCACCTCAAGCTGCATCATGGCGCGCTCAATGCGGTGCTTCTGCCCCATGTGCTGCGGTTCAATGCGCCGTGGATCGGCGAGCGGCTCGCGCCCCTCGCCCGGGCGATCGGCCTTGCGCATGCCGATGGGCTGGCCGATGCGGTCGCCAGCAAGGTCACTTCGCTCGGCCTTCCGACATCGCTGGCCGCGATGGGCGTGCCGGACACGATTGTCGATGACGTTGCCGCCGCCGCCGTGCGCGACCATTCCAACGCGACAAACCCCAGGCCGCTCAAAGTGCCGGACTACACGGTGATCCTGCGCGATGCGGGGACCGCGTAGAGCGTTTTCAGCGAGAGTGTATGCGGTTTCGCGGTTCGAAAACGCGACAAAACAAACAGATGGGGCATTTCCGGTGAACCGGAGTTCACGGGAAATGCCCTAATAGGCGTGCAAGCCGTCGAAATCGGACTTGCCGATGTCCATGCCGCCGTGGCGGAGCCCGGCATAGGCAATGCTCAGGTGGAAGATCATGTTGGGCACCGCAAAACGCGCCACATAGTCCGCCGACGCCTGCGTCAGCGCAGCATCGCCCGCCGTGTGATCGACGGTTCGAGCAAGATCATCGACACCGATCGGCGCGATGAGGTCGGATACGTCACGCTTGAACCGCAACAGCGTCTCGCAGGTGCGGATGTCCGGAATTTCCGGCACCGCCAGCCCGGCGGGCGGGCACAGCGCCCGCGCCGCAAACTGAATGGCGAGCGCGAAATTGAACCCGGTGTCCAGCATGTCCGGCGCAAGGCGGATCGCCAGCGGCCGGTCGGGATCATGGTCCTGCGCGCAACGCGCGATCAGGTGCTCGGTCCGATCGAGATAGTATTTGATCGACTGCGTCGTCGCCTCGGCGAGATCGTTGCTCATGGGCCATTCCGTTTCCGCGCCAACAGAACTGGTGCCCCCTGCCGGGATCGAACCGGCACGACCGAGGTCGAGGGATTTTAAGTCCCTTGCGTCTACCAATTCCGCCAAGGGGGCACGCTGTCATTTCAATGGCTTAGGCGCTCAGGTCAACCGGCGCTCTGCAAAACATCCCTCGCGTTTGGCAAATCACGGTTCGTTCCCTGTTCCGCCCCGCACATTTTCATCGCCTGCCACCGGCCCTTGGTGTCACGGCTCCGGGCGGGTGTTTGAATGCCCTCGGTGGCCTGACTGTGGGTGTCCTGACGGGACGATGGTTCCGGGTTGCCCCGGCAAGACTGTGGCCTGTCCGGTTTGCACTGGAGCGCTGCCATGATTGCCGCGCTCTATGTCGAGACAGGCAGCAGCTGCTTCGGGCTGGATGGCGTCGTTCCATGGGATGAAGCGAGAGACGCGCGGCTGTACGATGGGCCGTCGCCTGTGGTTGCCCACCCGCCGCGTCAGCGATGGGGGCCGCTTCTGGCACGGCAGCACCCGCAAGCCGCCTCAATACAACCTTGGCACGATGGTGGTTGCTTCGAGGCCGCACTCAAATCAGTCAGGAAAAATGGTGGCGTCCTAGGTGTTTGATCCCGGGTTTTGATGGTGCAGTCTTTTCCGATCAATGGAAGAAGCACTATGGGACATGTACGTCACGGGAGCGCCCGCACGACAGAGGCGGTCCCTAGGGCAATACAGAACAGTCAAGAGAGCCTGAGGGTCCTATCCAAGCGGTACGGGATCAATCAGAAGACGGTCGCCAAATGGAGTGAAGCGGAAAAGCAAACATGGAAGGACCCGTGTTTGCCCGCCGAACGCGGACGTCGGTGGCCGACCTTCCGACAGGGCCCAAAGAGCCACACTCGACGGTTCTCTCTGCGGACGAGGAGGCGATCATTGTCGCGTTCCGCAGACACACGCTGCTTCCCCTGGACGATTGCCTTTATGCCCTGCAGCCGACGATCCCGCATTTGTCACGGTCATCCCTGCACCGATGCCTTCAACGGCACGGTGTCAGTCGGCTACCGGATGTAGAAGGCGACAAATCGGCGAAGAAGAAGTTCAAGGCGTACCCGATTGGCTACTTCCACATTGACATTGCAGAGGTTCAGACGGCCGAGGACAAGCTGCGCCTCTTCGTGGCGATCCGTTGCCCGGCAAGTGATTGCAAAGCAATCACTGAGAGCGACCGGACATCCAAGTTCACCTATGCCGAACTGCATGAGAAGGCGGGCAAGATAATCGCAGCGCAGTTCTTGCGCAACCTGGTGGCCGCCGTGCCCTACGCCATCCACACCGTGCTGACCGATAATGGAATCCAGTTCACCAACCACGCTCACCACAAATCTGCGTTCCACCACATCTTCGATCGGGTCTGCGACGAGAACGGGATCGAGCACGGGCTGACCAAGATCAACCATCCCCTCTCAGCGATGCCATGCATCGCCTGCCGGGGCAACGCATGGACCAATGGGCAAATCGAGCGCATGAACCGAACCATCAAGGACGCGACCGTCAGGCGCTTCCACTACGACGATCACGACCAGTTACGGCAGCACCTTCAGGACTTCATCGATGCCGACAACTTCGGGCGCAGACTGAAGACACTCAAAGGCCTCACGCCCTATGAGTTCATCTGCAAACAATGGACTTCTCAGCCGGATCGATTCATCATCGATCCAATCCATCAAACGCCGGCACTGAACACCCAGAACACCCCTGCGACAGTCACGCGTGGAAACACCATGGCCTGGTCCCGCCGCAATGCCATGCCGGATGGCAGTCGGCCGGCGACCTCATGGACTGGACGTGCTACGTCAAGCAGGGCCACTACGGCCACATGAGCCGCATGCCCACATGGCTTTATGCGGTCGGCGTCGATCTTCCGGAACTTGAATGGTCACAAGGAGAGCAGCGGCTGCATCCCGTCGCCCTGGGGCGCCATGGTTACAAGAAGGCACGCCGCATCGGCATGACGGCGATGGTGGGCGGCAAAGACAAGACGAGAATACCAAACGCAACGCCGCTACCGTTTCGCGATCTGCTGATTTCAATGGCGCGTAGCGTTGCATGTCCGGTTTGCGCCGCCTCACGCACCAGTGTGGAGGGGATTGCCAAGATGTACCGGTACAACCTGTGGTGACAGCCGGGCTCAAATCGGAGCGATCAGTTCAGCGCCCTTCGCCCGATTTGAGTTGACCTCGCGGCTGACGCGATGACTGACCAATTCGCCGTCGCGGTGTTGGTTCAATAGCTCCCGTGCATCCTTCGCGCTCTGGAGGCCGTCAATCCCGAGCGTTCTACTGGCCGGTATCGTCAACTTTTTCGCGGCGGCGCTGTATTTTTTGTGATGCATAGATTATCATGCATCTGGAAAGAACAGTATTGATTGTGATATTGATTCATGCACGCCGACTTATGCAATGGGGTCGAAAATGCGATTACATTCTTTGGTTGCCGCAGGGCTGATACTTAGCACGCCACCCGCTCTCGCAGACAGCGACCTGAGCTGGTCAGGTCTGTATGGCGGTCTGGAAGCTGGCGTTTCATGGTCAAATGTCGACTGGAGGAATGCGCCTGATCGGGGTAGCGTTCTATTTGATAATGGGCTGGGTACGAACGGCGTTGTGTCGGCGCTTGCCGGCTACCGGGTGTCGCTAGGCAATGACTGGATCGGTGGTATCGAGTTTGCTTTCACGCCCGAACTGGGAAAGAGTGGATCAACCGCGTGCGCGGTTCGTGACAATACAACTTGCTCTGGAGAGTTTTCAAATGCTTTCTCTTTGAGCGGAACACTGGGACGGCCGTTCACTGATCACATGCTCGGCTATGTCAAGCTGGGTATCAGCAGTGCGGAAATTGAAACTCTCTCCGAGCCCAATCCAGGGTTTGATCTTATGGATTTGACCACGTCGCATAGGGAGATGGGCTTCAATGTTGGAGCGGGCGTGGACTTCCGCGTCAACAGCAATGTGTTGGTCGGTGCCGGCTATACATATCACCGTTTCAATTCAAGCTTCGCCCAAGTTCAGCCTTCACCGCCATCGACGGCAATCCGGAAACCCGATGGCCCGGATGCGCATGTCGTTGGCGTGCGGCTGCTTTATCAATTCTGGTAAATTGCCTAAAGGCATCAGCCGCATCGCTCGGCAACCTCGGCGACAGCCGCCATGATCGTGGCGATCAATGCGCCGATCATCAGCCTGACAATCCAGATTTGCCCCAATCAAGGACCGGAACCGGGCGGAGCCATTCCTAGCAAACGCCGGAAGAACGCATAGACGCCACCACCGCCAAGCGCGACAATGCCGCGAAACGCCTAACGCGCACCCTTGGCTTGGTTGAGGATCGAGTTGAGCGTGGTCAGGTTCTTGTCGATCTTGTCGAGGCGGCCGGACACCCGGTCCTCGGCTTGTGTGTTCGCTTCGACCTTGCCTTCGAGCCTGATCACACGTTCACGCAACGCGACCAACTCCTTGCGTGTTTCGTCTTCGCTCATTGCAGTGCTCCTGCCCCGGTCAGAACCCAAGCCACCACGCCAAGCAGGACGATGCCGACGACGTAGCCGTGCCATGGGTCAAGTATGGAACGGCGTCGAACGCGCCGTGACTGGAAGGGCATCTCAGCTACCAAAGCCCCCCATGGCGCTGCGTGCGCCGATACGTCCAATCCACGACGGCAGGCCACCGGCCGGGATTGCTGCGGCACCCAGCATGGTCATCACGTCGTAGGCGTTGATAAGCTCCGTCGCCGTGACCATCACGCGGCTCCGCCGTTGCGGTTGGCCCTCGATCTCCAAGCGGCTAAGCTCAATCCGCCGAACATCCCCAGGACAAACCAGTTGCGGTTGGCCCTCGATCTCCAAGCGGCTAAGCTGCGGAATGCGGCCTGTCTTGCCGCAGATGCGTTGCGGTTGGCCCTCGATCTCCAAGCGGCTAAGCTTCTGGTTCCGGCATACCCTCGACCGCAAGTGTTGCGGTTGGCCCTCGATCTCCAAGCGGCTAAGCTTTACGCTGGCCGTGCGTGACGCCCTTGCCAGTTGCGGTTGGCCCTCGATCTCCAAGCGGCTAAGCTTTTTTGCCGTTTGGATACATAGCCGGGTATGTTGCGGTTGGCCCTCGATCTCCAAGCGGCTAAGCTCTTCTGATCAATCTGTCGGGCACGCTGTCGGTTGCGGTTGGCCCTCGATCTCCAAGCGGCTAAGCTCCATGCGCCCGTACAGACCAGATCGGGCGTGTTGCGGTTGGCCCTCGATCTCCAAGCGGCTA
>JANSXJ010000068.1 GCA_024743015.1 Hyphomonas sp.
GCGACGGCTCTGGAGCCAACCGCCAGCGTTCGCAAGGACGATCTGAGCCAACTGAACAAAACGGTTTCGCGCCTCGAGCGCTTCTGGACCGACCAGATCCGTTTTCAACTATAGGTGAGTGTACTCTGTCTCGAATACTTGGTTAGTATTAGGGATGCTTGGGAGGGTACTACTTATCTTATTCCTGGTGCTGTCGTGGCCTAAGGCTGCGGCAGCTCCTTGGACTCTGAAGCGCGATGCGATTTACGCGCGGACTTCACTCGCGGGTGAGCGTGTCGAAGATTTGGAGGCCTGGCGCGGCGACGTTTACGCAGAGTATGGCGTGCGAGACTGGCTTACGGCCTCGTTTAAATACGAAACTGTGATGTATCCTTCGGCCTCGGACTTTAACGCGGATGGCTGGCGCGCAACACTACGCCAACGCGTTTTCCAGACGGGGGCGTTCAATTGGACGATCGAGACCGGCTTGCTCGAAGGCGCGGCGATCGGCGGACGGAATGGCTGCGATACACTTGGCGTCGAAGCTCGAACTGGGGTTTCATGGTCGGGCAAATGGCGAAACCAGGAACGCTTTGCATTTGCCGAGACCGTCATCCGCGAACACGAAGGGTGTCGCCGCTATCGCCAGGAGATTGGCTTAGGTCAACGCGTGACGAAGAATATCTGGAGCATTACTCAGGTCTGGTTGGATCGCGGATCTCCGAACGCATCTTCGCACAAGGCGCAAACTGAATTGCTGTGGCGGCAGGATAGAACCGATTACTCAATCGGCTATCGAAATGAAAACGGTGGCTTTTTCGTCGAAGAAAGCATCTTTGTTGCTATCGCCAAAACTTTTTGAGGGGTGTTTTTGCGGTAAATTCCGTCCTAGAAGGCAATTATGCCTGATACGTCGACGTCTATTGAAACCAAGCTGAGCCGCAATGACCTGATTGAGGGATTGGACGCTCTGGAGCAGCGGCTGCTGTGGTTGTCCAGCTGGACGATTCACAATGCCAATCACATTCGTCCTAGCCGCGATGGGTTGAAAGTGGGGGGGCACCAGGCCAGTTGCGCTTCGATGACGACCCTCATGGCGGCTCTGTATTTTCATGTGCTCCGGCCAAAGGATCGCGTTGCGGTGAAGCCGCACGCCTCGCCCGTGCTTCACGCTGTGGAATACCTGTACGGTCGACAGAGCCAGGATCAGCTGGAGCGTTTTCGCGGCTATGGCGGGATGCAATCCTACCCATCCCGGACCAAGGACCAGATTCGCGTCGACTTTTCGACCGGCTCTGTCGGGCTCGGGGTTGCAGTGACGGCGTTCGCGTCGCTGGTTCAGGACATGTGGCTGGCGCGCGGAGAAATGGAGCCGGAGCAAGCGGGTCGGTTCATCTCGCTTCTGGGCGATGCCGAACTCGACGAAGGCAATATTTATGAGGCGCTCATCGAGGCCTATAAGCACGACATTCGCAACACCTGGTGGATCGTCGACTATAACCGCCAAAGCCTCGACGCGACGACGTCGGAGAAGATGTTTGACCGGTTCGACGACATCTTTGAGACGGCCGGGTGGGATGTGCTCACACTGAAATATGGGGCGCGTCAGCGTGCGGCATTCAAGAAACCGGGCGGGGCACGCTTGCGCAAGTGGATCGATGATTGCCCGAATGATCTGTATGCGGCTTTGACCTATGAAGGCGGCGCGTCCTGGCGCCGACGTCTCACCAAGGACCTGAAACGATCCGCCAAAACACTCGAGCTGATCGAAACCTATGATGATGAGACGCTCGGCAATCTGATGACCGAGCTCGGCGGACATTGCCTCGTGACGCTGTTGGACGCATTTGAACAGGCGGCTGCCTCCGAAACGCCGAAGCTGATCATCGCCTATACGACGAAGGGGCGTCACCTTCCGTTCCAGGGGCATAAGGACAATCATTCAGGGCTCATGACGCCAACTCAGATCGGTGAACTGAGAGACAAGCTCGGGATCAGCGAAGGCCAGGAGTGGTCGCCGCTGGCTGGTCTGTCACAGAAGCGCATGGACAAGGCGAATGCCGTGTTGGCGCAGGCACCGTGGTCCGCTGCGAAAAAGGAAACCAGAACCCCGCCCTCAGTTTCTGTGCCGTCCTTATCTGAAATGCCGGATCCGGGCCGTGGGAAGAGTTCAACCCAGGTCGCATTCGGTAAAATCATGAATGATCTGGCGCGGGACGATGGCGATTTCGTCTCGCGGATTGTAACCACGTCTCCAGATGTGACAGTCTCGACCAATCTTGGCGGTTTCGTGAACCGCAAAGGGCTGTTTTCTCGGTCAGCCAGCGAGGATGTTTTCAAGAAGCGAAAGATTGCGAGCCCGCAAATCTGGGCGCACAGTCCGAAAGGTCAGCACATCGAGCTTGGCATCGCGGAAAACAACCTATTCTTGATGCTCACCGCGCTTGGTCTCTCCAAAGATCTGTTTAATCAGCGCATTTTTCCGGTCGGAACCGTCTATGACCCGTTCATCGCGCGAGGTCTAGATGCGTTGAACTATGCCTGTTACCAAGACGCACGCTTTATCCTTGCTGCCACGCCATCGGGCGTAACGCTTGCGCCAGAAGGTGGGGCGCACCAATCGCTATCGTCGCCCCTGATCGGGATGGGGCAGCCTGGATTGACCTATTGGGAGCCGGCTTATTCGGATGAGGTCCGGGTCATTCTTCGCGAGGCATTTGATGCGGTAGAGCGGGAAGAGGGCGGCTCGTCTTATCTCCGGCTTTCAACCCGTCAGATCGAACAGATTGATCGTGAGATGTCGGCGTCCCTGGCAGATGACATCCTGAATGGCGCCTATTGGGCGCATGCTCCATCGGAAGGGGCTTCGCTGGCAATTGCTTATTGCGGGACAATGGCACCCGAGGCGCTGGAGGCTTTCGAGCATCTAAAGGATGATCTGCCCGATGTGGGGCTCCTCGCCGTAACATCGCCGGATGTGTTGCACCGCAACTGGCTGGCTGCATCGCGGTCGCCGTGGACCGGTGAGGCCGGACGCACCAGCCATATTGAACGACTTCTTGGCGCAATGTCCCCGGGATCGGGACTGGTCACGCTGATCGATGGTGCGCCGTCGACGCTTTCCTGGCTCGGATCGGTCAAGGGGCAACGGGTCCGTGCGCTCGGCACGGAGCGGTTTGGGCAAACCGGCGATTTACCCGACACCTATGCCGAGCATCGCCTGGATGCGAGCGCGATTCTGGACGCGGCGGCGAGTCTACTCGCCTGAATACCCTGTTTCAGCCATGATATAGGCGATAACAGCGGTGCGATCTTCAGGTTTCCTGACGCCAGCAAAGCTCATCTTGTTGCCAGGCAGGAAGTTGCGCGGGCTCTCAAGCCATTCCGCAAGCACTTCGGGGGCCCAGACAATGTCTGAATCCTGGACCGCCTTAGAGTATGTGAAGCCCTCAACGGCACCGATTTGGCGTCCGAATACACCATATAGGTTGGGGCCGACCAGGTTTTGACCGCCTTCATTCAGCGTATGGCACGATTGGCACAGCTTGAACGTGCGTTTTCCGCGATTGAAGTCTGCACTTTTGTACGGTTCGGGCAGCGCAGCAAAGGCCTCAGACGTATCGACAGCGGCGGGTGTTACGGTCGGCTCTGGAGTCGCAGTCTCGGTAGGTGCCGGATTTTCAACAGTATTTTCGGCTGGCGCTGCGGTGTCGTCCGCTCCGCCCCCACACGCGGTCAATACCACGGCTGAGGTCAATGCAATTGCGCTAGTTCGGAAAAAAGTCATTTAAAAACGGTCCTTTAGGTGGATTAACTCTGATATAATGCCCGGATTTGTGGATGAGGCAACCGTCCAACTTGTCTCAATGTATGCATTTGCAGCTCGGTCAAATGTGCGGCGTGGGCAACGGTTGCGCAATCGCCCATGAATACAGGGTGGTAAGGGGGATATTAACCATAAACCGGTATGGTCAGCTCATAAAAATAAAATACCGATGGTGATAAAAATGAAATGGGCTATGACTGGGCTCGCCGTGTTCGCGGTGGCTCAAACGGGTGCGGCTTATGCCGGCCTGCAGAATTCCGATCTCTGGATTGGCTTTTCCGACAGTGACAATGGGTTTCTACTCGACGAAGACACAGGTGACGTCTGGATGACAGGGCCGTGCCTGAAAACGCTGGAACCTGCAATAAATACGGGATCATCGTGGGTCTCGCATACAGTCGAGCTGGTTTCGATCGGCCGGGCTATGGCGACGCTCGATCAGCGATTTGAGCTTGTTCTCAATCCGGCGGCACCCCGAATTGTCGTGACGTCCAACGGACGCGGCGGATCTCAGAGCTTTTCTGCCAGCATTGACCGTAATTGTGAGTCAGGCGGCCAATGTGCCCGCCTGATCGAAACGCAGCAGGCCTGTCAGGGCTAATGACGCGTCCCTTCGGGGACAAGCAGGATGCGTTTGCGTTTCGGGTCTTCTGCCGCGGCTATTGTCGTATTGTTCAGCGCTTTTACAGGTGCTGAAGCGGACGTGTCCGTCCAAAATCCTGTGCCTGAAACAGGCATCGAGTACACCAAGGATGACGCGCAAATCGCAATAAAAACAACGGAACCAGTCATTCTTGATCAAGCACCGGAAGCGGCGGTTTCCGTGGAGTATATCGATATGATCATCGAGGGGCAGTTGACCTCTGTTCGATCACGCGTAACCGACACCGGAAGCCGAGAATACAACCTAACAGACATCGCCGAACCGCTGCGGAGCCGAACGGAGCTTCAGGAGACTCTTTTGGGTTACTATCGCGCGCAGGACGGTGTTTTGATGTCGCTGAATATGGCTGACGGTAAAGTCCGCTCAAATCGCGTTGTTCTCGGCAAGCTTCCGGACTTTGAGCCGCGTGAAAGCGCAAATCCATGGGTAAACCTGAACGCCGTCACGGTGATGTCGGGCACACATGCCAAAGAAGACGAGCAGGGCCGAATCGAGTTGACCCTGGATGATCGATTGAAACCGCAATTTGGGCTCGAGATTTGGGTAAACGGCGCGCCGATTGATACATTTGACAATGAAGCGCGAACGATTGGACCCGTCCTGCTGGTGCCGCTGCAGCCGATTGTCGAGGCCCTTGGGCATGATCTCTCGGTTTCTGGGGGGACGGTCACCGTTCGCCGCCAGCAAGATCAGGCGGCGATCAATCTGGAACTCGCCACGGGCCTGATTTCGGTCAATACAACGCCGCGCGGTGTCACGCCGGACATGCAGCTGGCGGAGCGGGATACGCTTCTCTTGCCATTTGGAGCTGTGGAAAGCCTGACGGGGACGCATATCAAGCTGGTCCCAGGGACCAACCGGGTCGAGATTTCGCTCGATACCCGCCTTGATAGTACCGCGCTGCCGGGCGCTGACGTTGCAGACGAGGCGCGTTCAACACCATTCACAATGGAAAGCCTGACCTATGAAGTGAGCGACCGCGGACCGCTGCGGCTGGAAGGGCGGGCGCATGTCAGCACTTACAATCTGAGTGGACGGATCGAAACTGCAGGTGGATTGGGCAGCCTGGCCACGCAACAACCCGCCTGGGCTTCGATCGATGTGACGTCGCTGGAAGGATGGGCAGGGACCATTGGTGACTATGGTAGCAGCTTCCGCGAGCTTTCTGGTGTGGGCGGTAATCGTATCCGCGGAGCGTCCTGGCGCAACCAGCGGCCGAGCGGTGCAATCATCGCGATTGCTGCCGGCGTCCCTCTCACTGGCTCGGAAATCGAGAGTGACGCCGTCGCTGTGCCGAAATTCGGTGGATTTGTTGCCGGTGGGCGCTTGATCTCCGAGGACCAGAAACAGGACATTGGTATCGCGGCGAGTCTGTCGGACGATGGCGGAAACGGCGCTGTGGTCGTGAATGGGCAAAAGTCGTTCTACTTCGATAATCGCGAGACGGGTTTGCAGTCGGCCTATGTGGCCGCGGATGTCGGTGCGTTTACGGGTGCTGCAAGCGGCGTCGATATCCGCGCGCGGGGCTCTGCCAGCTATGCAATCGATGAACAGACCGGTCTGAACGCAAGCGCGAGTTATGAGGGCGCAAAATTCTCCGCTGGGGCCGAACGCGCGAATTTCGGCGGCGTCTTCGACCAGCGCGTCGGTGCCCGCACCAATCTATCTGCCGGCGTGAACTGGCGGGCAAATCAGCCTTGGGGTGCATTCAATCGCGTCTCTTTCGCGTCGCGTGCGTCCGTGCGTCACCAGGGCGGCGAAGAGGCCTCGTCAGATACGAGTTTCAGTGTCGCTGCAAATTCCCAGATCGGCGAAACCGGCCCGAATGTCTCGGCAGTTGTTCAGACCACCCGAACGGATCAATCCGGTGTATCCAGCGACTCTTCCTCATTCCGAGTGCGAGGGATGCAGCGCTTTGACTGGGGGAGTGTCACAGCGTCGTATCAGGGAACGAGCTCAAATGCGGCCGAAAATACACAGCAATTTGTTGCCACAGCGCAAGCTAATCCAGTTCACAAGCGTCTGAACGACAAGGATGCCGTCATCCAGTTTGCGCCGAATGCGACACTGAACTGGGACGGTGAGCAAACGCGCCTGTTCGCGGGCGCTTCGGCCATTATAGACGCAGGTCGGACCTTCGGATCGAAGCTCGACCTGCAAGGACGGTTCTCGGCCTTTTCTGACTTCTCGGCGGAGCAGGAAAATGCGGCTACGACACGTTTCCTGGGGGCGGTTGAGGCGCGTTATCGACTGACGCGAAACGCTCAGTTGACCGCGATTTACACTGACGATTTCGAAGGTCGTAGTGATTTTTCGATTGGTCTCCGCGGGACGGTCAATTTCAATCCGCCGCGCCAGAACAGGCTGCCGGATGAGGGCAAGGGTATTCTGAACGGCCGAGTGTTCCTGGATCGAAATCGCGACGGCATCCGTCAGGACAGTGAGCCTGGTATTCCCGGCGTTCGGGTTACGGTGATTGGCACACGCCTGGCGCTGAATACGTCGCGCGAAGGATACTTCACCATCCAGAACGTCAAACAGGGGCTCTATGCGGTCACAGTGAGCAAGAAAAGCCTGCCGCTTGGCTACATGGTCCCCGAAGATGCCCAACCCCGCGTGACGATTGGCGCTGGACGGCGGACGGATGTCGATATTCCGCTCATCCTGTCAGGTCAGGTCCGAGGAACGATCTTCATCGATGAAAACGCCAATGGAGAGGTCGATTCCGGAGAAAAACGCATGGAGGGACAGTGGGTTAAGCTCATCTCAGACGCAGATAATGAGACCAAGACCATTCATTCCGCTTCGTTTGGCCAGTATGGCTTTGAGAATGTCGCGCCCGGAACCTATGTTCTGCAAACCACAGTCTCTGGACAACCCGTCCGCAAGGAAATTCAAGTTGACGGCAAGAACCCGTTCGTGATCGCGCCCATTCCGATCCCGCCCGATCTTGCCGACAATGGAGGCGGGATCGACCTCGCTTCCGGCGTCATGGGAGACCCCTGACGTATTTCTAAACCCCGGCCTGGTGCCGGGGTTCTTTTTTGGGCGATGCAGCGCTAGGATTGAGTGCGCCGTGCCCCAAGCAGCATTTTCTTGATGTCGCCACCGGTCTGGAAGCTGAGGATCAGGAGATAGATCGACAGGAACAATATTCCGCCGGTCGCGCCGAGTACGGCTAATCCAAATCCAAGCGGCGAAAAGTCATTGCGCCACGCGCACCATAGCGCTGACAAAAGCAGAAAGCCCAGGAAGTCGAAGTTGAACTGTCCCTGCCAGGTCATGGCCTGAATCTCCGCAAAGAAGAGCGGGATCAAGTTCCAGCCATGTGTCGCGCCCACCATGAGCGTATAGACGGCGAGAGAGACAAGGATAGTGAGAAGGAAAAGTCGAAAGGCGGTCATGCCGTTTGCTCCTGTGTGGTGTCTGATTCTGGTTTTGCGGGGCGCCAGAGAGGTCCGACGGCGAGCAAGAGAATGAGGACGTTGAAACCTGCATTGGACGAGTTTCCGGAGGCGATCGAGCCAGCACTGTCCATGACGAACCAAGCGATGGCGCCGGTGACAACAGCTTTGCGCACACCCTCTGGCGCAAGGTCATAAACCCAGTTTGACAGGCACCAAATCGTCACGCCCCAACCGGTCAGGAACCCTCCGGTGAGGGCTGAGAGAAACCGTGTATCAGGGGAATCGAACGTGGTGGCCCCATCAACCGGCCAGCTTAGCAGGTCGAGCGACCAGCGGGCGGGTTCGAGGGTTGGCTCCATCGCGCCGAGGAAGAATATCGGTCCAAAGGCGCCAATTACGATAGCGGTCACTTTCAGCCAGAGTTTGTGAAACGCGGGTGACATGGGGCAGGGTCCTTTCGCCGTTTTACGAACTTTAACGAAAGCGACAGAACCAAATCAATTACCTCTGAGGTAACTGACGTCATGCCCTGTTTGCGCTAGTCGTTTCTCATGACCCAATTTGCAGATGCCTTGAAAACCTGGCGCAAGGCGCGCCGTTACAGTCAACTCGAACTCGCGCATGAGGCCGATGTTTCATCTCGTCACTTGTCATTTCTCGAGACAGGGCGAGCCAATCCGAGCCGGGACATGATCCAGAAGCTTGGCGAAGCGCTCAGTCTTCCGCTCGCTGTTCGCAATCAAATGCTCGCGCAGGCAGGGTTTGCCGCGCGCTACCCGCAGCGTGACTGGTCGTCAGATGAGATGGCGCCGATCCGGGAAGCGGTGGACTATATGATGCGCCAGCACGCGCCCTATCCCGCAATCGCCGTAGACCGGCACTGGACGATCCTGCAGATGAACGCGCCTGCGGAGCTATTGCTTGGGATGTTTGGCGCGCGGGTTGGTTTGAGTTTGCTGGACCTCGTTCTGGATCCCTCCGTTCAGTCGATGATTGAAAATTGGCCAGAGGTCGCCCGGCACACCGCGCAGCGTTTGCGGGTAGAGAGTGCATCACGGGGAGGCGATCCGCGCCTGGATGCAGCGATTGAGGTGCTTTCCCAGGTCCCCGCGCCCGACTCAGAACCCATTGGTCCGGTTATTCCTACAATCTATCGCGCGGGCGATATGCGATTGTCCTTGTTCACTACGATCGCGCAGTTCGGTACTCCGGAAGATCTCGCGCTGGACGACCTAAAGATCGAGCTGTTTTTTCCCGCAGATGATGATACGGCGACAGCGTTGGCGGCGCTCGGCGCGAGCTGAGTCATCGCCGCTTTTCCTATCCGATTCCGCGGCTTAGGGTGCAGATAATCAGAGTCGGGAAGAGAGCATGCATTTCATCGTAAAACTCGCAATTGGTCTCGCGCTTTTGGGCGCGGTGATGTTCGTTCAGCCCGCCGAAGCGCAGGGCCGGTTCGAGCAAGGACGAACAGTGACCGGGGATCGCTCCGTTCTTGCCTTTCGAGATCGCATCATCCCCGAAAACGAGATGACTCGTGATCGTCTTGAAAACCTGTTGCCGGTTTTGATGGAGGAAACAGACCTCGATATGTGGCTGGTCATCAACCGCGAGTATGCGGAGGATCCGGTCTATTTTACCCTGGTGCCGCAGCCGGCCTTTGCAGCGCGGCGCACGACGATACTTGTCTTCTATCGGGGGGAGGACTCGTTCGAGCGCCTCACCGTCAATCGCTATCCGCTCGGCGATCCGTATGAAGCGGCCTGGGAGGGCGGTGATCTCGATCAACAATGGCGCGCGCTCGCGGCGTTGATCGCCGAGAAAGACCCGCAGAGGATTGGCATAAACGTTTCTGACTATTGGCCTGTTGCCGACGGGCTCACGCATGGCCTGCATCAGCGTCTGGTGTCCGAACTGCCCGACCATTTATCCGACCGCTTGGTCAGTGCGGAAGATCTCGTGATCCGCTGGATCGAAACGCGTAGCGATCTTGAACTGCAGGCCTATGGCCATGTAGTCGGGCTCGCGCGCTCAGTGATCAGTGAGGCGTTTTCGTCGCGCGTGATTACGCCTGGTGTGACGACGACCGATGATGTGGCCTGGTACATTCGGCAACGCTTTGAAGCTTTGAACCTGTCGCCATGGTTCAATCCCTACGTCAATGTTCAGCGTCCGGGTCTTGTCTGCGAGGCGAACCAGCCGTTTTGTGGAGTTGAAGGAAAGATCAGACGCGGTGACATCATCCATACCGATGTCGGGATTTGCTATTTAAAACTCTGCACTGACACCCAGGAAATGGGCTACGTGGCGAAACTCGGAGAAGCGGACGTTCCGGCGGGGCTGAAGGCGGCGCTGGCTGTGGGAAATCAGTGGCAAGACCACCTGACCAGCTCTTACAAGCTTGGCCGCACCGGGAATGAAGTGCTCGCCGAAACGCGGGCCAAATGCGACGCCGATAACATGAACTGTGCGACCTACACTCATCCACTCGGCTTCTTTGGGCACGCACCCGGGCCGACGATCGGAATGTGGGACAATCAAGGGGATACCCCGGTGCGCGGCGATTGGCCGGTCCATGCAAATACTTGCTACGCCATTGAAGGGAACGTCAAAGCCGCGGTCCCGGAATGGAACGGCCAGCTGGCGCAGATCAAACTGGAGCAGGATGCCTGCTTCAATGGTGAACGCGTCGATTATCTCGCTGGCCGACAGACTGAGTGGCATGTGATCCGCTAGTCACCCACGATCACGGTTGCAACGATACGACTCGCGCGAAAAATTAACTTCGACTTGAGGTCTGATAGCTAGGCACCGTGCAATGAAGCTCAGCAAGGTCTTGCATGTCTCAAACGCATGGCTCAGCGCGCCGTCGGTGCTGCCGCGCCTGCAAAGACTGTCGATTATCTACGGCGTCTTGTATTTCGGGCTGGTCTTCGCGCTGACCTGGATCTCTGCCGATCTCAATTACGGATCAAGCGGCGTGGTTGGCGGTGATTTCCTCGCATTTTACACGGCGGGCGACATGACGCAGCAGGGCCGGGCGCTTGATGCGTATCAGTTCGATGCATTCGACGCTGCGCTCCAGACGAGGGTCGCGAACGAACATCTGGGTATGATGTGGCAATATCCGCCGCTCATGTTCTTCCTCGTAGGGCTGTTGGCCCTGATGCCGTACAAGGTGGCGCTCTGGGTCTGGATCGCAGGAACGGCCGCCATCTTTGTTTTGGCCTTAAGCAGGATCTCGAGGGCGATCTTGCCAGACCGATCTCAGCAACAGATGGCGGCGATGCTCATATTGGCCTCACCGCTTTGTCTAATGGTCGTAATCAGCGGCCAGATCAGTCTGCTCACCGCGGCGCTCCTGATGATGGCGGCCTTCCGCCCGAAACGAGACTGGTTGCTCGCTGGATTGGCGGCGGGTTTATTGACCGTGAAGCCGCAACTCGGCGTGCTGTTGCCATTGGCTTACATTTTTGCGGGTGCGTGGCGGGCTTTCGGGGTCGCTGCGGTCGCCGCGATCTTGCTGCATTCCATTTCGATCCTGGTCTTTGGGCCAGAGTCGATTGAGGCTTTCCTGAATGCAATCGTACGGCTGCAATCCGACGTCGCGGGCAGCGGCACGCACACACCGCCTGAGAATATGACAACACTGTTTGGGCAGTTGCGATTTTGGGAGGTGCCAGCACGCTTAGCTATGCCTTTGCATGTCTTGTTATCGATATGTGTGTTGGTCGCGGTGACAGCTTCGTGGTGGCGGTTTGCGAGCGACGATGGACGCGCACTTTTTCTGGCAGCGATCACCGGCGCGGGCGCGATATTGGTGACGCCGTACGCTTACGCCTACGAAATGGCCGCGCTTGCGCCCGCCGCGCTTTGGCTGGCTTTTGCGTCGCAGCGCTTTCGAAGCGTTTCGATTGTGATCCTTGCCGCCGCCAGCGGTTTGCTGGTTTTGAGGCAATCCTTGCCGCTCGACGCTTTGATTCAGATCCCGTTTCTGGTTTCGGCTCTAGCGTTCGTCCTGCTGATGCTGGACGCAACGCGGCGTCCAAATGTAGCATCCACGGCGAGCTGAGCCTCCATTGATTGCGACCCGTAAATCCAGTTGCAAATGGTTCTCACTGACGTGACGCCAGGTCGCACAAATGGTGGGCAGAAATCCAACTGAAAAAGGATAGGATAAAGCGCTGAGTTAATGTTGCGCTCACCCGGAAACCATCCTATCGGGGCGCAAAGATTTATCCGCGACTCTGTTGGGAAGGAGCGCCAAATGTCCGAAGTCGAACGACTAGCGCTAGACTACATGCCGGTGATCCTGTTTCTGGGTATTGGCCTGGCAATGTCTCTCTTGTTCATTGTCGGCAATGCCATTCTGGCACCAAGCAATCCGGATCCGGAGAAAAACTCCGCTTACGAGTGCGGATTCAACGCCTTTGACGATGCTCGAATGAAGTTCGACGTGCGGTTCTATCTCGTCGCCATTCTATTCATCATTTTCGACCTTGAGGTTGCTTTCCTGTTTCCATGGGCGGTGAGCCTTGGCGCGATCGGGGTGTTCGGATTCTGGTCGATGGTGATCTTCCTTGGCGTACTGACCATTGGCTTCATCTATGAGTGGCGTCGCGGCGCGCTCGAGTGGCACTAAAGGAGCGCGTTGATGTCAGGGGAATTCAAACCTTACGCACTCAGCTCTGGGCGCACGTCTGTCGAGGGCGGACATGAGGTTCGGCCGGATGATCCTTTCTATGCGGGACTGTCGGACGAACTCGCCGACAAAGGCTTCTTCACCGCCAGCGCTGATGACCTGATCACCTGGGCACGAACAGGCTCGCTGATGTGGATGACTTTTGGTCTCGCGTGTTGCGCGATCGAGATGATGCAGGCGGGTAACCCACGCTACGATCTTGAGCGGTTCGGCATGGCGCCCCGCGGTTCGCCGCGCCAGTCTGACGTGATGATCGTTGCTGGGACGCTGACCAACAAAATGGCGCCAGCGCTGCGCAAGGTTTACGACCAAATGCCTGAGCCGCGTTACGTGATCTCAATGGGCTCGTGCGCCAATGGTGGCGGTTACTACCACTATAGCTACAGTGTTGTGCGCGGGTGTGACCGGATTGTGCCCGTCGACATCTACATCCCAGGCTGCCCGCCCACTGCTGAGGCGCTGGTTTACGGCTTGTTGCAGCTGCAGAAGAAGATTCGCCGGGAAGGGTCGATTGACCGCTAGGGAATGGGTGAGATGACTGAACAAAGCGAAACCCTGATCGAGCTCGGTGAGCATATTGCGGGCAAAATGCCGGATGCAGTACGCAAATTTGATGTGAGGGTCGGTGAGCTAACCATCTATGCCGAGCGCGATCAGATCGTTGCGCTGGTCGATTTTCTCAAACGTGACCAGATGTGCATGTTTGAAATGATGATCGACATTTGCGGCGTCGACTATCCTGAGCGCAGTCAGCGATTTGAGGTCGTGTACCACTTCCTCTCCATGCGCCTAAACCAGCGCGTGCGCGTCAAGATCTCAACCGACGAAGACACGCCGGTGCCAAGCATTGTCGATCTTCACCGCGGCGCCGACTGGTTCGAGCGCGAAGCCTTCGACATGTACGGGATCGTCTTCTCGGGCCACCCGGACATGCGCCGCATCCTCACCGATTATGGTTTTGAAGGGCATCCGCTGCGCAAGGATTTCCCGCTCACCGGATTCACCGAAGTGCGCTATGACGATCTCGAAAAGCGGATCGTGCACGAGCCGGTTCAGCTGACCCAGGAATACCGAAACTTTGATTTCCTCTCGCCGTGGGAAGGGATGACGTCCCAGATCCCGGGCGATGAAAAAGCGACCACCGA
>JANSXJ010000522.1 GCA_024743015.1 Hyphomonas sp.
GAGTTTCCGTTCCGCGGCCTGGCCGAGCGCGTCCACGAAGTGTTCTGGGGGCTTGAAGATGAGGATGTCGGCCAGTGGCCCGGCACTTATTATGCGCGGAGTTTCGGACCCGAAGGCCAGCGCGTTCAAGTCATAATGCTGGATACGCGCTTTTTTCGCTCATCCCTGACCCCGACGGATGAGTGGGGCGTGAAGGGCAAGGAGCGTTACCTGCCCGCGCCGACCGGCTCGATGCAGGATATGCTCGGCGCGGCGCAATGGACCTGGCTCGAGAACCAGCTTCAGCAGCCTGCGGATATTCGCTTTATCGCCTCATCTGTTCAGGTCATGCCGACGGTGCACGGCTGGGAAGCCTGGTCCGCGCTTCCGGACGAACGCCAGCGCCTGTTCGATCTGATCCGGAAAACCGAAGCATCCGGCGTCGTCTTCCTGTCTGGCGACCGCCACACAGCTTTCATCTATGAAGAAGCAGATATTCTACCTTACTCAGCCCACGAGCTGACCGCCTCGTCGCTGAACGTCGCGTTCGCAACGGAATCGGCAGAATTGGATACGCGTCAGGTCGGTGCCGGGTTCGCACCGGAAAACTATGGCGCCGTCGAGATTGACTGGGAGGCGCGGACGATCGCCCTGAAGATCAAGGACAATACGGGTCAAACCGTGCGGGAAAACGATCTCACATTTGCTGAAATCGGGGTAAATTGAACCTCCTGAACGGGTGAAATCACATGGGATTGAAATGCTCGTTCGATTTCGTCTGTTTGACAGCGCTATCTGCCGTTGTGTCACGGTTGTCAGAGCCCACGGCGATGTTATAAGCGCCCCGACTTTCGCAGGTGCAATATGAGTCGCACCTGACGCTGAAAAAGCCTGCTTTCACATGACCAGTCACGAATACCAGGCCAAGGCCGTCCTCAAAGACTTTGGCGCGCCCGGGGCTGATGGCGTCCCGATCCTTACTCTTGACGAGGTCCAAACCGCCATCGACACTCTGCCAGGGCCGCTCTGGGTCGTGAAAAGTCAGATCCATGCAGGCGGACGCGGCAAGGGCAAATTCCTGGAAGCCGAAGCAGGAGAGAAGGGCGGCGTACGCCTCGCATTCTCCAAGGACGAAGTCATGGAGCATGCCAAGGCGATGCTCGGCAATCACCTCGTCACCGCGCAAACCAGCGCCGAAGGCAAGCAGGTTAATCGCCTCTATGTCGAAGACGGCGCCGACATTGCCAGTGAGCTCTATCTGTCGCTTCTGGTCGATCGCGAGACCGGTCAGCCCGCTTTCGTGGCATCGACTGAAGGGGGCATGGACATTGAGGCGGTCGCGCATGATACGCCGGACAAGATCCTGACCTTGCCGATCGACCCTATGACGGGCGTGACCGACGAAGCTGCGAGCAAGCTCTGTGATGCGCTCGGACTTGGCGGCGCAGCCCGCGAAGACGGCATGAAGCTTTTCCCAATTCTCTACAAAGCCTTCACTGAGAAGGACATGTCGATGTTGGAAATCAATCCACTCATCGTGATGGAGAACGGAAACCTGCGCGTTCTCGACGCAAAAGTCAGCTTCGATGGCAACGCTCTGTTCCGGCACCCGGACATTATGGAGCTCCGCGACACGACGGAAGAAGACGAAAAAGAGATCGAAGCGTCTGAATGGGATCTCGCCTATATCGCGCTCGACGGCACGATTGGCTGCATGGTCAACGGCGCAGGTCTCGCCATGGCGACAATGGATATCATCAAGCTGTACGGTGAAGAGCCAGCGAACTTCTGTGACGTTGGCGGCGGCGCCAATGCTGAGAAAGTAGCCGCAGCGTTCAAGATCATCATGAAAGACCCGGCGGTCAAAGGTATCCTGGTGAACATATTCGGCGGGATCATGAAATGTGATGTGATCGCGGAAGGCGTCATTCAGGCCGTGAAAGAAACCTCGCTGGCGGTGCCGCTGGTGGTGCGCCTCGAAGGCACCAATGTCGATCAGGGCAAGGCCATTCTGGCCGAGAGCGGAATGAACATCATTCCAGCTGATGACCTCGACGATGCCGCCCAGAAAATTGTTGCAGCCGTGAAAGGCGCGTAAGACACATGTCCATTCTTATCGACTCGAACACAAAAGTTATCGTTCAGGGCCTGACGGGTAAGA
>JANSXJ010000347.1 GCA_024743015.1 Hyphomonas sp.
ATGCGCGCGGTGCCTGGGCTTGCATCCGCCCTATGCCAACGCGGGTCAATGTTCCCGCCTTCAGCAGCTGGGTCTATCGCCAGCGCAACTCGGTCGAACGATTCTTCAATAAACTCAAACACTTCCGAGCCGTCGCGACACGCTACGACAAACGAGACGACAACTACCTCGCATCCATTCAACTCGCTTCAATCCGGATATGGCTCAGAACTTATGAGTCGGTGACCTAGTTCATCGGTGCGGCCATGCGATTGATCGTGAAGGTACTGACGTGCATACGTTTCGCCAGTCTCAACCGCACCGTGCGGCCTGTTTCACTTGAGCTCAGCAGGGGCTCCGCTCAATAGACCTTGACTGCAACCAAATCAAAAGAAAGAATCAGGAGCAGATGCTACAATTGGACGGTCCGGGTCAGTGGGGCCTGTCACGCACTTGGTCTGGAATTCGGGGAACAGCACTGAGAAGCGTCCGGGTGTAGGTGGCTGAAGGAGACACGAAGACGTCTTCCGTCTTGCCATACTCAACGATCTGACCGTTATGCATTACGCCGACCTGGTCGCACAGATTTCGGACCACGGCCATATCGTGGGCGATGAAGAGCAGCGTCATGTTCAGGTCGGATTTCAGACGCCTGAGCAAATCCAATACCTGGGCCTGCACGGTTACATCTAGCGCCGAAACCGACTCGTCGGCGATGAGCAACTGAGGTTTAACAGCCAGGGCCCGCGCGATCGATAGACGTTGCCTTTGACCGCCAGAGAACTCGTGGGGAAATCGGCTGAGAACGCTGGGGGGCAGTCCAACCTGATCCAACAGTGTCAGGGCTGCTTCGCGTCGTTCACCTCCGCCGCTGTAAAGGCGGTGAACAATCATTGGCTCGGTGAGGATGCTATCAATGCGCCATCGCGGATTGAGGGCCGCGAACGGATCCTGAAAAATCATCTGAATGGCGCGTCGCATCCCGCGTGCCTGCTTGCCAGTATAGCTGATAGGTTGGCCTTCGAAGTGGATCTCTCCGACCGTCGGTTTTTCCAGGCCGACCAGCAGCTTTGCGATCGTGCTCTTGCCCGATCCCGACTCGCCGACCAAGCCAACAACCTCGCCAGGCATGACCTTCAAATCGATGCCCTTCAGGGCTTCGACCATCTTTCCGCCCGGCAATGGATAGGATTTCTTGAGGTCCCGCACCTCCAGAAGCGGCTTGGTCAAGTCGTTGGAAGGCGATCCGGAACCCAGGCGCTGACGCAGCGGGGATTCGATCCTGGGCACTGCGTCCAAAAGAGTCTTTGTGTAAAGGTGACGCGGTCGCACGAGCACGTCGGCAACCGCGCCTTTTTCTACAACGCGGCCGTTCTGCATGACGAGAACGGTGTCGGCGACCTCGGCAACCACTCCCAAATCATGGGTCACGAAGATCATCGACATGCCAAGATCAGTCTGAAGGCCTTTCAGTAGTTCCAAAATCTGAGCCTGGATCGTGACATCAAGTGCAGTCGTTGGCTCGTCGGCGATTAAGAGCGAAGGGCCACCAGCGAGCGTCATGGCGATCATCGCACGCTGCCGCATGCCACCGGAAAGCTGATGTGGGTAGGCGTTGTATCGCTCCTGCGGCTCTCGAATGCCGACCTTTTCAAGCAGGGCGACGGCCTTGTCGCGCCGCTCTCGCCGATTGAGGTCGGTGTGAAGGGCAAGCGCCTCGGTGATTTGGTTTCCGACGGTGAACAGTGGATTGAGCGATGTCATCGGCTCTTGGAAGATCATACCGATCTCGCCACCGCGAACCGTGCGCATACGACGCTCTGTTAGCTGCATGAGGTCGCGCGATTGTCCTCTCCCGCGCCACATAATCCGGCCTTCGGGTGTCGGTCTTAATACGCTCGGAAGAAGCCCCATGATAGCTAGGCTGGTCAGTGATTTTCCGCTCCCAGACTCCCCAACGATGGACAGCGTTTCGCCAGGGGCCACTGAGAAACCCACATTGTCAACCAGTGGCGTCTGTGACTGTCCCAGTTGGATTGAGAGGTCATGAACCTCAAGCAAGGGGGCCTTGTCGAAACCGTCACCCATCATTGGCCGACGTCTGCTCTCGGCTTCATCAATTGCTCGATTCCGCCATCACAGAGTACCATACCGACGGTAAACATCTTCGACGTCTTCGGACTTGTATTCAGCGCGTGCCTTGTTTTCGTGGTCCACCAGCTCTTCCGACTTGCGCAGAACCTCTTCGGTCAAATCTTTGGGAACAACGATGATCCCGTCGATATCACCAAACATGAAATCGCCAGGGTAAACGGTAACGGTCGAAGTCAAAGCACCACGCATGGTCACTGGCAGATTCCAAGCGTAGTACGACCAGCGCTTTTTTGCTTCTACGGGCGTGAAGTAGCGCGCAAAAACTGGAATATCCATGGCCAGGATATGCCTTGTATCGCGGATGCCGCCATCGATCACAGCACCGGTTACGCCGTGCTTTATGCCTAGGGTCGCGTTCATTTCCCCATAGTGTGCCGCCCGCATATCAAAGCCGCAGTCACGCACATCAATGCAGGGATGGGTCATCTCCTTAAACAGCTTTATCCGCTTTTCCAGAAGATCGGGATCGCCGGTTGGGTCACTGATCCCTTTAATGGTGAAGGCAGGGCCGCTGATCACCATCCCGGGTCGCAGTGGACGCAGATCACTAGCCAGAACTTGATAGGGATGCCCCAGCTTTTCCAGAACGTCATAGACGACACCAGTGTACAGGGCGCGATAGCGATCGCAGATTTCAAGTATCGTCGTCATGTCCAGTCCTTCAGCTTCATAAAACGCGGGCGCCGTGCTGGCGCCCGCGTACAGTTGTCATCACTCGGAGAAGTAGACTTCGTCCAATTGCCACACACCGGATGACTCGCGGCGTAAGCCCTCCAAATTTGTGGCCGCTACATCCCGGATCGGACGAAGGTACAGAAAGCCATAAACCGCCTCGTCGAGGAGGTGCTGCTGGATAGCGACGTACAGATCACGACGTTCGTCTCGATCGATTTCGTTATGTGCTTCATCGATCAGGTCAAAGAGCGGCTCATTCGAGTAAGCAGCAAAATTCAGACCGGCATCGCGACCCATGAGGGCTGTGAACACAAGACTTGGGTCGATCCTTGGTACATTGATCTGCAGCAGGCCAATCTCATGGTTCGCCGCGCGCACTTTATCAACCCATGCGCCGCGTTCCATGATCTCCACATCCACATCAAAGCCGGCCTGACCGAGCATGGCCTGGATGATCTGCGCAACCTGCGTGTCAGGATCGCGCTGAATGACCGAAATCGTGATCGTTTCGTCAAAGCCGAGCTCTTCACGTGCTGCAATAGCACCTTGCAAATCGAATGGCGTGTGTTCCAGGCTATCGTCGAAGATGAACTCTGAAGGCGGAACTAGGGTCGGTGTGATGCTGCCATAACCCTGGGAAATCACCTGTTCGATCGCTACGCGGTCGATGGCCATCAGAATAGCCCTGCGGACATCGGGATCGTCAAAGGGCGGATGGCTGGTGTTGAACGCCAACCATTGGTGGATCCCAGTTGGTTTTTCCACCAACTCGATCCCTTCAGCCTCTTCGACGGTTGGAAAGTCCTGTACCTGAACGGTGTCGACCAACTGTACTGCGCCAGAACGGATTTCCAGCAGCTTGACCGCGGTGTTAGGTATGACGCGCACGGTGACTGTGTCGAGATACGGCAATTGTCGCCCTTCGGCGTCGGTGCGCCAGTAATCAGGGTTGCGTACTGCAACAACCCGATCACCGCTGCGCCACTCGACAAACAGGAACGGACCCGTCCCAACAGGATTGCGGGCAAAGTTCTCACTTTCGGCAGCTGTTGGCGAAACGATCATCCCCGCTTCATTGGCAAGACCTGGGATGACGGCACCGTTGAAACCGTCGAAATTGATGCGGACCTCGTAGTCGGAAATCACGTCCACAGAACTGACCGCCGAGATGTCTGTGGCGTGCGGTGCATTGAGTTCAGGATCAATGGCGCGCTCAATTGAATACTCAACGGCTGCGGCATTGAACGGTGTACCATCGTGAAAGGTTA
>JANSXJ010000037.1 GCA_024743015.1 Hyphomonas sp.
GCAATTGCCATGACTTTGACATCAGTTGCAGCTATTCACCTGCAATACAGAATAACAAGGCCATATTCCTCCCATGAAACGTCTCCTGATCATCCTTTGCGCTGTAATTGCGGCCTTGCTGGCAGCTGCTGTGATTATTCCGTTTTTGATCCCGACATCGGTTTACAAAGCCCAGATCGAAAGCGCAGCGAGCGATGCGCTCGGCCGTGAGGTGATGCTGAAAGGTGACCCCAAACTGTCCATCCTACCGGTAATTTCAGCGCGTATCGAAGGCGCAGACATTGCCAATCCAGACGGATTCTCTGATCCGCTGATGATCGAGGCCGGCGCTCTGCAAGCCAATGTCAAACTCTTGCCCTTGCTGTCGCGCCGGGTCGAGGTTGGTAAGATCACGCTGGATGATGCGACCGTGCGCCTGGAACGGCTCGCGGACGGTCGCGTCAATTGGCAGTTCGGAGATCCTGACCAGGACGGCAGAGAAACCGATCCGGGGTCAGGATCTGGTGGCTTTGAAACCGGCATTGATCGCGCGGCGCTTTCCAATGCCTCCATTTCCTATCGCGACTGGGTCACCGGCGAGCAATATGCGCTGACCGAGTTTAACGCCTCGGCGCAGCTGAAGGCCCTCGACAAACCGCTGACATCGAATGGCGACGGTCGCCTCAATGGCCAGCCCTTTGATTATCGCATCCGGCTCGACACTTTGCAGCAACTGGCCAGCCAGCAACCTGTGATCCTGGATGCGAAACTTGGCACGATTTATGGCGAAATCATTTATGATGGCGCACTCACGCTGGCCGAGGCACCGGTTCTCGATGGCGCGTTTGAAGTGGAGTCTGATACGCTGGGCCAGGTGTTGACCATACTGGGCGACGCCGACCTTCCAATCGTTGCAAGCGCCCTGAAGTCTGTACGCGCCAAAGGGACGATCAGCGGCCCTGCCCTGAACGCCGCGATTGATTTCTCAAGCATGAAGCTCACCGCCACGGGTCTCGACCTGGATTATCAGGGGCAACTGCAACTTGGCACGGACCTCAGCCTGAACGGAACTGTCGACTTAAACGCGGCAGATGCGCAGCGCCTTTTGAAGCCAGGGCATCCTTTGACTTCCCTCCTGACTCTGTTGGGCGACGTCGATCTGCGCGCGACTTTGTCTGGTCCGCTGAGCGCGCCGACCCTGACCGGCATCCAGCTGAAACAGCGCAGCGTTGATCTCGCGACAGACTATTCCGGCGATATCTCGTTCGCCGGGGAACAGGCTTTGAATGGAATGCTCGACTTTAGCAGCGACAATCCGCGCAAGGTTCTCGAGACCTTCGGAACCGTGCTACCCGAGGGCGAAGCACTGAACACGCTCTCGATCAAAGGTCAGACCACGGGTAGCCTCATGGCGCCTCAATTGAGCGGCGCGTCGCTTACCCTCGATGATACAAAGGCCACGGGTAGCTTGGGGGCTGATCTTCGCGGATCGCGCCCGCGCATCGTTGCCGACCTTGCAATGAACACGCTTGATGTCACACCGTTCCTTGGCAGCGGCTCTCAACAGCAAGACCAGACGCCCAACCTCAACGAGGACTGGGATGATACACCGTTTGATCTTGCCGGGCTCCGTGCCGTGGATGCGACGATAACTGTCGCCGCCGACACGGTGGTGATTGACCAGATCACCCTGCAGGACGCTCTGCTCAATACGCGGCTCGATGATGGCCGGCTGTCCGCCTTGTTCCGCCGCGATGATGACACTCCTGGCTTCCGGGTCTTTCAGGGCAACTGGTATGGAGACCTGGTGCTGGACGCATCTCGCTCGACACCGACCCTGAAAGTCGAAGCTCTGGCCTCCAGCATCGCCGCGCAAGAAATGCTGACGGCGCTGACGGGATTTCAAAACCTGAGCGGGCTTGGTGATGTCCACGTCAATATGAGCTCGGAAGGCAACAGCCTGAAAGCTCTGATCAACGGGCTCGATGGCAAATTTGAGTCAGATCTCAATCGCGGCGCTCTGAAAGGGATCAATCTCGCCAAGATGGTGCGCGATACCACCAATCTTGGGGAGCTGCTGCGCAGCGGAAACCTGAACATTGCAAGCTTCAGGGATGCGCTATCCCCGGAAGCCGAGACGGATTTTTCCAGCTTCATCGGCAACCTTGATTTCAACAATGGCGTTGCCAGCATCACCGATCTCAGCATGGAAAACCCGGTCGTAGGTATCACGGGTGCGGGCCGGATCGATCTTGGCGCGCGAACCCTGGACATCAGCCTGACACCGCGCGTGGACGTGAATGCTGCCGGAGGCGGATCGACCATCGGCATCAATAGTATTCCTATTCCCGTCCGCGTTTACGGAAACTGGTCAAGCGTCAAGTTTGGCCTCGACCAGACCGCCGTTCAGGCCGAGCTTACGGCTCGGCTGCGCGGACAAGCAGCCAGCGAGATTGGTGACCGCATCGGCGGTGATGCGGGCCGGATCATTGGCGACATCATCGGCGGTCAAAGCACGCCGTCCACCACACCTTCTAATGAACCCGCTCAAGATCCTGCCTCCCCTGAAACGGGTGAAGCTGAACCCACGGAAGCACGCGATCTCGAAGACGAGTTGAGAGACCGTGCGCTCGATGCCTTGTTTGGTCGGCGCAAGTCCGAGCCGCCCGCAGAGCAAAACCCAGAACCAGAAGCGCCCGAGACCGAAGCGCCTGACTAGGTTCTAATCGCTGAAGAAGGCGCGCGTTTCCGGGCCTTTTGCCGCTTCGAGGGCGGCGCAGAGTTCAATCCGCTCGACCGTTTGCGTCAGCGATCGCTCGTGACCTGGAACGTCACCTCCGTGCATCTCAAACAAATCAACGAGTTCGTCACGCGCCTCGAGGGAGCACATATGCCGTGCCAATGCCGGGCTAGAACGTTTGCGCTGGCGCGGAATGACGTTCAGATAGGACGCAAAGTTTTCTTTCAGCCAGGCCCAAGTCGCGTCCTGCGTTTGCCGTTGCTGCATCTGACCCTGCACGATCGCCCGGGTCTCACGCGTGCCGAGCGTCCCGGACAGAGCGAGGTCCAGAATGCGCTGTGAAAGATCGGGGTTCTGATTCTGACCGATCGCGTAAGCCACCGCTTGCTCAAACACCGGGTCATCATAGTCTGCTCGAACGGCGAGCAACCGGTCAATAAAAGGCTCACCATAGGTTTGTACGCCGATCGCCATACCGGTGAGATATTCGTCCGTGTTGAGCGTGCGCTCAGAGGTGACCCCGTCGAGGCCGATATGAGCCGCGGCAGCGTCGGCAAGGCTTTGGCGCAGCGATGCATCGTGTCCCGACTTAATCAGAAATTGTTCGAGACTGGACTTCATTATGGCGAGTTCGGGATCGTCGCCGCCGTGCTGGTCCAACGTCTCGTAGCGGTGCTTGAAAACGTCGATCACCGCCTCGCGATAACCCGCGAGGGCCGCCTGATCATTCGCGAGCAGGCGTTCGAAACGAGTTGCCTGACGGATGGCGGCTTGTACCACACGCCGCTCCTCATCCCGCACAGCCTCATCAATGAAACGCCAGATCGTATCCACATCAAGGCGGCCCGCAGCGAACTCTGCGCCGGCACTGTCCAGCGTTGAGAGCTTCTCGCCAGCGCTCAATTGGTCAAACGCTCGCCCCAAATCTTGCCACTTCTGATAAGGCAGAGAGAAACGGTAATATCCGGTACCATCAGCGTTCGGCATAATCCATTGTGCCTGCGCAATCGCCTCAGTTTGCTCGCCGCCAGCTAGCAGATGAGACTTGTCAGAGACCAGCTCGCATTGCCGGGTTCGACCTGCCCAATCGCCCATGCCCCAACAAAGCGGGATGACCCAGGTACGATCGTCGACAATCTTGCTGCCAAGCGGGGCGTAGCGTGATTGCGTTATCCGATATCCAGTCGACGGCTCGGGCGACAGCGTCAAAAGGGGCAATCCGCTTTGTCCGACGAAACTCTTGAACGCGCGGGTCAGATCGGGTTCGCCGGTTTCACGTCCGATAATTTCAAAGAATTCCGGGCTTCCGGCGACGCCGTCCTCGTAGGCCTCAACATAGCGTCCGAGCGCCGGTCGAAACTTGTCCGCTCCGAAATAGGCATCGACCATGCCGATCACCGCGAGGCCCTTGTTGTAAGTGATCGAGTCATACGCGTTTCGGACGTTCTCATTCAGCGCGATCGGCTCACGCACAGCCCGGGCGCTGGCCAGGCTATCCAGGTCCATGGCCGAAATACCATCGACGATCGCATCCAGTTCGAACCCTTCGCCGGGATAGAGCTCAGACAGACTTGCCCCCTCACCCCAGCTGGCGAACGCTTCCTTCAGCCACAGGTCATCCCACCAGGGCGGTGTGACCAGATTGCCGAACCACATGTGACCAACTTCATGCGCGTGAATGGCCAGCAAGCTACGCCGTGCAGCTGGACCGATATCATCGCCGGCAAGAATCCGGCTCTCGCGATAAGTGATCGCCGCGGCGAGCTCGGTGGCACCGGACGGCCATTGCGGTGCGGCGACAATATCCAGTTTCTTGTAAGGATAGGGCTGCTGCAGCGCCTCTTCGAAGATACGAACAAGCTCTGGCGCGGTCTCCAAAGCGAGGCTGAGCTCATGGCCCTTTCCGCGCCGGGCAAACCCGCGCAGAGGGATTGGCTCCGCCCGGATCTCATTTGGCGGGATCAGACCCGCATCCACGACATCAAAACTGCCAACAGCCAGTGAGAGCAAGTAAGTCGGCAAGGGCCGCGTCGTCTCGAACGTAACGGTCTTCAACCCATTCCCGAGGCGCTCCACACGAGCCTCTGGCGCGTTGCTGATGGCGAAATCTGTCTCAGGAATGGTCAGCGTGATGTCGAACGGCGCTTTAAATGCTGGTTGGTCAAACCCCGGCATGAAACGACGCGCCTGGATACTCTCAGACTTGGCGAGGGCGTAGGCATCGCCTTGCTCTGTTACCTTGAAAAGGCCCGACAGATTGGCGTCAAAAGCGGCATTGTAGTCGATTTCGACGATCACTTTGCCCGGATCGAGTGTTTGACCAAAGTCGAGCCAGGCGACGCCGGAATCCAAAGCCGGCTCCCAGACGCCGTTGAGCGGAGCTGCGTTTTCAACACTGGATCGAACGGCTGTCACCTCTAGGTCTTTGCCGTGCAGGTAGAAACCGCTTGATCGCTCCGTCACATCCAGTGTGATCGCTGCGGTCCCACCAAAGCGCGCCTCGCGTGGATCCAGCGTGAGATCGAGTTTATAGTGCAAGGGGTATGGTGTGGGATCCAACGGCCCCGGCGGGGCGAGTGCGATCCGGTCTTCGGCGCTCTTGTCGACCGCTTGCGTGGGCACAACGCCGACATTGCAGGCACATAGCAGTCCGCAGAGCAAAGCCATGATTCCTGATCGCATTTCGTTCTCCAAATTGTTACCGCAGCTTGTTTCCGTCCCCTGCATAGCGCACAAGACGGAGGATGAAACCCGCACTCTCCATTCTTGATCCTTCACCGATTTTCAAAGGCCGAACTGCCGCTGATGCATTGAACGAGACCCGTGCTCTGGCAGCAGCAGCCGACACCATGCCCTATCGCTCCTACTGGGTTCAGGAGCATCACAATGCGACGAGTTTTGCCGGCACCACGCCTGAAATTCTCATGGCGGACCTCGCCAGTCGGACCAAACGAATCAACCTTGGATCGGGCGGCATCATGCTGCCCAACTATTCGCCGCTCAAGGTCGCAGAATGGGGCCAGACACTGAACCAGCTCTATCCGGGCCGGATCGAAATTGGCCTCGGGCGGGCAACGGGTGCAGACTCGCGCGCCTCGGCCGCGCTCCTGGGTCCGGGCGGGCAGAACTTTCCGACCATGCTGCGTATGCTGATGGACTGGATGCTGGATGCGAGCGGACAGATCCCCTTGCCGGGTGACCACCGCGCGCAGGGTATCGCCGCGAATCCGCCGGGCGACAATCCGGGGCTCTGGATGCTCTGTTCCTCACCAGGCTCGGCGGCTTTTGCCGGACAGATGGGACTGAAGCTGGCATTCGCAGACTTCCTGAATCCCGGCGGCGCAAAGGAAGCCCTGGCCGCATATTTCGACGCTTTCGAACCTTCGCCGTTTTGTACGCAACCCTATGCCGGTATCGGGTTGGTGGCGCTCGCAGCAGACACCGATGAAGAGGCCCATCGCCTCGCCGCCCCCATCAAAGCCTGGGCCCTCGGTCGAGGGACGGGTCAGTTCAATCCCTACCTCTGCGTCGAAGAGGCGGAACAAGCACTTGAAACCGCCCCGCTCATTCCGCCGGAACGCGGAATTATCGGTTCCGCCAATTCGGTGGCGCAGTCGCTTCTCGATGTGTCAGCGGACACGGGCGCCAGCGAAGTATTTCTGCTGACCATAACCGACAGGCTCGATACCAGGATCGAGAGTTATCGTCTGATCGAACAGGCCGTCGCTCAACTCACCGCAGGTTTGGCAGCACCGCCACAATAGCCTCGACGGAGTCTCGACCCAGCTGTTTGGCACGCGTCGGAGACCAGCCAAACTCTGCGTTTGGCATGTCGGCATTGTCCTTGAACGGCATTTCCAGTGTCATGGCGAGCGCATCGAAGTGTTGCGCCAGTGCGTTCGAACAGATCGTCAGATTGGCTTTTCCGGGCGCGTTGACCGGGTAGCCATACTTGGTCTGAAACTCACCATTGGAAGACTCGACATAAGTTTGCTTGAAACTTTGCTGAAGATCCGCGAGGCGGTTGGACCAGTCCGGAATGCCTTCGGTTCCCGCGATGAAATTGTAAGGCAGGGCCTCGTCGCCGTGCACGTCCAGCGCGAAGTCGAGGCCTGTTTCTTTCATTTTTTCCAGCACCAGATAGACTTCCGGGCTGCGCTCCATGCTTGGATCGGCCCATTCCCGGTTGAGGTTCACACCGGCGGCATTGGTTCTCAGGTGACCGCGCGCGCTTCCATCCGGGCACATGTTTGGCACCAGATAGAGGACCGCCTGATCTCGCAAGCTCTGCACGGCCTCGTCCTCTTCTGCGCCGAGGCGTTCAAGGAAGCCCTCCATCCACCACTCAGCCATAGTTTCACCCGGGTGCTGGCGTGCGGTGATCCACAGCGATCGTTTGCCGTCGCCCGCCTCCCCGACCGTGATCAGATCCATGTCGCGTCCATCCAGCGTTTGACCGAGGACGCTGACTTCGGCGTCGGTGATTGCACCGGCTTGTGCGATGAGTTTGCGATGGCGGCCGGTTGGGTAAGGCGCAAAATAGGCCACATAAACCGACCCTGCCCCGGTCTCGGCATGGATGGTCAGCGCTTTGCCATCATAGTCGGTTTCGACCCGGTGCCAGTGTTCGAGATCGTGCGAAACGACGGCTTGGTAGTTTTCCCAGCCTTTAGGATAGGCTGCATCGCCGGCATTCTCGATCACCATGCGCAGCGGTGCGCCTGCCGGTCCAGCGACACGAAAATAAAACCATTGATAAAAGTCTGATTGGTGATCCTTGGCGATGTCCAGGCGGATATTCTTGGGGTCGGTCAGATCTTTGACGATGATGTTCCCGCCATCGAAGGCGGAGGATACCTGCACGCTCATTTGGTCTCTTTCGCAGCCAGATCGGCGTGGTAAGCCTTCGCCATTCGCGAGTCGATCCCCTGCATCTTCAGAAAAGCGCTGAGCACGCCGAGTTTCCGGTTCGGTTCAAGTCCGTCGGCAATTCGATGAAGCTGAGTATAGTACCAGCCCTGCATGCCAAACCCGTTCAGCGCCTTGAACAAGCCAATCGATGAATTGGGACCGAAAATCCCCGGCCCAATCCGAAGCGTCTTCTCCCATCTCGGCAGCTCCGTCAGTTCACCTGATAGAAGTTGCGCCGGGGCATCCGTATCCACACAAAGCGGACGACCGAGGCCAATCAGATCCGCCTCACCGCTAGCCAATGCTTCGTTCATACCCTCTACCGTGCGGAACCCGCCCGTCACCATTAAAGGCATCTCTGCAATGGCTTGAACCTCTTTGGCATAGTCCAGAAAATAGGCTTCGCGGCGCTTCGTGCTTTCACGGGTGTCATCTTCGTGAGCAGGCTTCAAGCCTTCCATATCCATCATTTTCGGCTGCTCATAATTGCCGCCCGAAATCTCGACAAAGTCGAGGCTGAGATCATTCAGCATGGCGATCACCGCGGTGGAGTCTGATTGCGAAAACCCGCCCTTCTGGAAGTCAGCAGAGTTCAGCTTAACCGAAACGCCAAAGCCTGGGCCGGCCTCCGCTTTTGCGGTTTTCAGCACCTCCAGCAGCAAGCGGGCGCGATTCTCCAGAGCGCCGCCCCATTCATCCTCGCGCCGATTGGTCAGGGGTGAAAGGAACTGGCTCATCAAATAGCCATGCGCCGCGTGGATCTGGACGCCGTCAAAACCGGCACCGCGCGCGGCTTTAGTCGCAATCGCATATTTGTCGATCAGACGCTTGATATCATCTCCGGTCATGGCGCGCGGTGTCCCGAACTGTCCACCGGGAAGATCGACGGCGATTGCGCTGGGGGCGTCAGGTTGCGGATTGACCATTTTCTGGGTCTGCCGCCCGGCATGGCTGAGCTGCATCACGATCTTTCCACCACCTGCTTTGCTCACCTCTGCCCATTTTGCGAGCATTACTGCATGTTCATTCGAAGGCGGTCCATCAATGGCGACATTGCCTGGCGCCTCCAGATTCCGCCGGTCTACCAGCACATTTCCAGTGATCTGAAGGCCAATACCACCCTCTCCCCAGGCCTTGTACAAATGCAGATGGCGGTCCGTGACCTCATTGCCGGGACTGGCTAACCGCTCCGTCATCGCCGCCTTGACCAGTCTATTGGATAATTCCACTCCCGACGGCAGGGTTAACGGCGTATTAATCGAATTCGTCATGATGGAAGTCCTTGGAATCAGTGGGCGAATGGGCTTACGGGGAGAAAACCATTATGGGCGCTGCAAAGCAAACGAACCTGTTCAACGATATGAAAACTGATCCATCTGGCTATAGCGCAAAAGACATCGAGGTCCTTGAGGGCCTGGAACCCGTTCGCAAACGTCCCGGCATGTATATTGGTGGCACCGATGAGCGCGCCTACCACCACCTGTTCGCGGAAATCCTCGATAATTCCATGGACGAGGCTGTGGCTGGATTTGCGACCCGTATCGAAGTGCATGTCCGCGCTGATGGCTATGTTGAAGTGATCGACAATGGCCGCGGCATCCCCGTCGGCGAGCACCCGAAATATCCCGGCAAGTCTGCGCTTGAAGTGATCATGACCACGCTTCATGCGGGCGGAAAGTTCTCCAACAAGGCTTATGAAACCGCTGGCGGTTTGCACGGGGTGGGCTCTTCGGTCGTGAACGCCCTGTCGGAGCGGATGGAAGTCGAAGTTGCGCGCGACAAAAAGCTTTACTTCCAGGCCTTTGAGCGCGGCAAGGTCACTGGCCCGCTTGAGCTGAAAGGACCAGCTCCGAACCGGCGCGGAACCACGGTTCGCTTCAAGCCTGACATTGAGATCTTCGGCGAGAAGCTACGTTTCAAACCCCAACGCCTGTTCCAGCAAACACGGTCCAAGGCGTATCTCTATCGCGGCGTGGAAGTGCGCTGGAAGTGCGACCCTGAACTCTTGCCGGAGGACTCCAAAGTCCCGGCAGAGAAAGTCCTCTCCTACCCAAATGGTCTGGCAGACCAGCTCGACGAAGTCTTCAAGGGCAAGGCCACCATCACCGAGCAGAACTTTGCCGGCCTGGTTGAAAGCGATGATGGCAAGGTCGAGTGGGCGATTGCCTGGACCGCAGCCGGATTTGGCGAGACGGACGGATTTTCGCGGTCTTACTGTAACACGATCCCGACCCCTGATGGTGGAACGCACGAAGCGGGTTTCCGTTCCGCGATCACCAAGGGCCTGCGCAACTATGCTGATCTGACCGGCCAGAAGAAAGGCACGTCGATCACCGCTGACGATATTATGGGCCATTCCGGCCTGCTCTTGTCTGTGTTCATTCGCAACCCGGAATTTGTCGGTCAGACCAAGGACAAACTCTCAACGACGGCGGCGTTCCGCCTGGTCGAGAACTGTGTGCGTGACCGGTTCGATCACTGGCTCGCCGCGAGCCCAAAGGAAGCCGACAAGCTGCTGACCTGGGCCGTTGAGCGCGCCGATGAACGCGCCCGCCGTCGCAAAGCCAAGGAAGTCGCCCGTAAATCGGCGACCAAGAAACTGCGCCTTCCCGGCAAGCTCGCCGATTGCGCAGACAGCAAGGGCGATACCGAACTGTTTCTTGTGGAGGGCGATTCTGCGGGTGGATCAGCGAAGCAGGCGCGTAACCGCAAAACCCAGGCAATCCTGCCTCTGCGCGGGAAGATCCTCAACGTAGCCTCGGCCACAGCCGACAAGATGGACAAGAACCAGGAGCTTCAGGATCTGCTCCTCGCGCTCGGTACGGGCACTGGTTCTCGCTTCAATATTGATGATCTGCGTTATGAGAAGATCATCATTATGACCGATGCGGATGTTGACGGTGCGCACATCGCAGCGCTGCTCATCACATTCTTCTACAAGATGACCCCCGGCCTGATCGAGAGTGGTCGCCTCTACATGGCGATGCCGCCCCTCTACAAGCTCTCTTACAAGGGCAAATCGGTCTATGCGATGGATGATGAGGACAAGGAGCTCCTGATGGAGCTCGAGTTCAAGCCGAACCAGAAAGTCGAGCTCAGCCGATTCAAGGGTCTCGGCGAAATGAACCCGTCCCAGCTCAAAGAAACCACGATGAATCCCGAGACCCGGACGCTGGCGCGCATTACATTGCCGGACAGCATCGACGAGCTGACCGAAGCGAAACCCGCCGAACTCATCGATACGCTGATGGGCAAAAAAGCGGAACATCGCTACCGGTTCATTCAGGAAAACGCGCATTTCGCTGAAGAACTCGACGTTTAAAGACGCACCGGCAGAAAATTGCGCAATACCGCGTTGATCGCGGCGAGTTTCCTCTTGCAAAGCTCTGCAAAAGCAACACACTTGCCCGTAACAGTGATTTACGGGGTGCATGATGAAAAAGCTCTTTTTTGTCCTCGGGTCTGCAGCTCTGGCTTTGGCTGGATGCGGCGGCGGGGGCGGTGGCGAGACCACAGATAATGGCGACAAGTATGAGATTGATCGCAATCCATTTCCTTCGACTTACTCGCCCTATCCATCGACCTCGACCCTTTTGAAAGATGCAACTGTGCTCGATGGAATTGGCGGTCAGATCGAGGGCGGCGACGTACTTCTGGTCGACGGAAAGATCTCCCAAATCGCAGAAGAGATTGACGCCCCAGACGGCGCCACGGTGATCAATGCGCGTGGCAAGTGGGTCACGCCAGGCATTATCGACAATCACAGCCACCTCGGAGTCTATCCCAGCCCGAGCGTCAGTGCACACGGCGACGGAAACGAGATCTCCGCGCCCGTGACCGCGGAAGTCTGGGCCGAGCATGGCATCTGGCCGCAAGACCCTGGTTTCCCACGCGCCCTTGCCGGCGGTGTCACCTCGATGCAGATCCTGCCAGGGTCTGCCAATTTGTTCGGTGGGCGTGGTGTGACCTTGAAAAACGTCCCTGCTCGCACCGTGCAGGGGATGAAGTTTCCTGACGCGCCTTACACGTTGAAAATGGCCTGCGGTGAGAACCCGAAGCGCGTGTATGGATATGGCGGCGGACGCTTCCCAGGCGGTGCACCCTATTCTCGTATGGGCAATGTTGCTGGCTATCGCATGGCCTGGGCCAAAGCCGTCGAGTATAAGCGCAAATGGGACAAGTTTGCTGATGAGGGCGGCGACCCGCCTGCCCGAGATCTCGAACTCGACACGCTGATGGGTGTGCTGAACGGCGAGATCCTCGTCCACATGCATTGTTACCGCGCTGACGAAATGGCTCAGATCATGGATTTGAGCGAAGAGTTTGGCTACAAGGTTACCAGTTTCCACCACGCCGTGGAGAGCTACAAAATCGCCGATAAACTGGCCGATTATGGCGCATGTTCTGCGATGTGGGCCGACTGGTGGGGCTTCAAGATGGAAGCCTATGACGGTGTACGAGAAAACATCCCCATGGTGCACCAGGCCGGCGCCTGCGCAATCGTCCACTCAGACAGTGATATCGGAATTCAGCGGCTCAACCAGGAAGCCGCGAAAGCGCTTTCTGATGGTCGCCGCGCCGGGATCGAGATCTCCAATGCGGATGCCTGGCAATGGCTGAGCGCCAATCCCGCCAAATCGCTTGGCGTATTCGATCAGACAGGTTCGCTGGAAGCCGGTAAGGACGCGGATGTCGTGCTCTGGTCCGGTGACCCTTTCAGCGTCTATTCGCAGGCCGAGAAGGTCTTTGTGGATGGTGCGTTGATGTATGATCGCGGTAATCCGGCGCTGACGCCCGTCATGGATTTCGAACTTGGACAGCCTGGTGAAGGAGACCTGAAATGATCCGCAAGATTCTTCTTTCCGCCGCGACGGCAGCCACGCTCGCGCTCGGTGCGGGCGCGCAGAACATCGCGATCACCAATGCCAAGGTCTGGACGGGCACTGATGCCGGGACCCTGGAAAACGCGAATATCTATATCTCCGATGGCGAGATCGCGGGTCTTGGCGTGAACTTCGCCCCGCCTAGCGGGACCGAGCTCATCGATGCCGAAGGAAACTGGGTGACGCCGGGAATTTTCTCGCCATTCTCTCGAACAGGCATTGTTGAAGTTGGTGCCGAAGACTCAACCAATGATACGAGCGCCGCTGGCTCTCCGTTTTCGGTTGCTCTGCGCGCTGCTGACGGCTTCAACCCCGCCGCAACGCCGGTGGACGTCACGCGCATTGAAGGCGTGACGCGTATAGCGGTCGCCCCCTCAACGGGGGGGTCGATGATCGCAGGTCAGGGATTCCTGGCGGATACGTCGGGCGATGCAGACTCGATCTCTGACGATCGCGCCTTTGTCTTTATTGATCTCGGCGAAGGTGGTGCAGGCCTAGCGGGCGGCTCTCGGCCGGCGGCGTGGGCTGCGCTTCGCGGCGCTTTTGCAGACGCGCGGGGATATCCCGCACGGTTCATGGCGCACAATGAAGGCGACGCGCTTACGCGCGCAGACGCGCAGGCTTTTGGCCGCGCCGTAAGAGGCCAGCAATTGATCCTCATATCTGCGCACCGCGCCAGTGATCTGCGTCTGGTCATGGATCTCAAGCAGGAAAACCCGAACCTCAATCTCGCAATTGTCGGGGCGGATGAAGGCTGGATCGTCGCAGACGAACTCGCGGCAGCTGACATCCCGGTCATCATCGATCCTTTTCAGAATCTACCCGCCAGCTTCTCTCAGCTTGGGGCGACGTCCCGGAATGCGGAACGGCTCATCGCGGCGGGCGTCCCAACGGCCTTCTCCTACCTTGGCGACAATGGTCATCAAGCTCGCCTCGTTCTGCAATCCGCTGGAAACGCTGCCGCAAATGGCGTCGGGTTCGACGACGCGATGGCCGCGATGACGACGGTACCGGCAGAAATATTCGGCGTGGAGGGGTCAGGAACGATCGCACGCGGCAGTACTGCAGACCTCGTCATCTGGGACGGCGACCCGCTGGAGATTACCAGCGCTCCGATCGCGGTCTTCATTGATGGCGAAGCACAATCTCTGGAGAGCCGTCAGACGAAACTACGCGACCGCTATCTCGAACTCGATGAAAGCGAAAAACCGCTGGCCTACAAGAACTAGTCGCCTTTGAAGTCCGGTTCGCGCTTTTCCAGAAAGGCGCGGATCGCTTCGGCCTGGTCATCTGTAGTAGATGCATAAGCAAATTGATCTCGGTCCATAAAACTCGTCGCATAGCCCAAAGGCATGGCTGAGACATTCATGGCCTGCTTGGTCATGCGGAGTGCAATTGGCGGAACCCTGGCATACCGCTCGGCCAGCGCCCGCGCCGCGCTCAAAGCACCTCCAGGCGCCGTCACTTCATCAGCCAATCCCCAATCTAAGGCTTGTTTCGCCGGGCATGGCTCCCCGAGGATCGTGAAGAGCTTGGCCCGCGAAGGCCCCAATAGCGCAACAGTGCGCGGATTGCTTTGCCAGCTCATATTCATGCCGAGGGGAATCTCAGGCAGACGGAAATGAGCATTCTCTGCAACGATCCGATGATCGCAGGCAATTGCCAGCGCGACGCCGCCACCAATACAATATCCCTCAATCGCTGCGATGGTGATTTGCTCCAGTGCCTCCCAGGCGCCGCACATGTCCGGCCCCAGCTTCAGAGACTGGCGCTGTTCCAACCGGGACTTGTTGCGCAAGCCCGCCCGGTCAGGGTCTTTAAGGTCTGCGCCGGCGCTAAAAGCGCCCGCCCCTGTCACAATGACTATGTTGGTTTCAGTGTCCGCAGCCAGATACTCCGCGGCGTCGATCATGCATCTCATAAGCTTGAGAGACATCGCATTTCGGCCATCGCCGCGATCAAGCGTGACAGTCGCGATGGATCCATCGCGGGTAAGTTCGATAAAGTCTCCGAACGATTTGGTCATTTGCTTTTCGACACGTTTGCGACCCGTTGCAACGGTTCGGTGTTTTGGATGTAACCCGCTTCTTCCGGAATGTGCAGACAAGGCGCGCCTTCATCATCCTTCCCAATCACCGGCAGGACCGTGACCACGTCTTCTTTGGCGAAGCGTGTCAGCGCTGCCGCCGTCGTCGGCGTCTCCGCAAGCTTTCCCAGATTCATACGCGTCGGGAAAATGATCGTCGCAACCCCAGCGGCTTCCTGATCGAGTGCCTCTTGAGGGCCGACCCAAACTGCTTCGGTTGTCTCGCGTCCGTCCTGCTCTGCGACTTGTCCGGGTGGGGTCGCTGCCAGATAGAAATGCGTATCGAACCGTTTTGGCATCATGGTTGGCGTGATCCAGTGCCCGAAATGGACAAGCGCATCCAGTGCCAGAACCAGCTTATGGTCCTTGATCAGCTTGAGGAAACTTTCTTCTCTGCGATCGACCGGACCGCGCATGGGTGCCAGCGCATCCGCGACATCAGCTCCGACGAGAGCTGCACCGGGGCCGCGCGCATCTGCGGACCGCGCCAGAATGATGCCGGATTCCTCAAACGCCTCGCGGATCGCTGAAACCCGCGCCGCCTGCTCCTGTCCAGAGAAGTCACCATCGCAGATCGCGGCCCAGGCTGGGTCTTCATCCTCATCATTGGCTTTGCCGCCCGGGAACACGTAAGCCCCCGACGCGAAATCGATTTCATAATGCCGCTTCACCATCAGAACCTGAAGCTCCGGATCGTCGCGTAACAGGAGGATTGTGGCAGACAGTCGAGGCTGTGCGGGATCTGACATGGGCACTCCAAAAATATTCCATCAAATTTGAGCGAAATCACAACTCAAACGTGCGCGTGATTTCAACTATGTTTCTGTAGGTACGGTGCTTGTCCCAACGTCACGGAAGCAGAATGCACCAGTTCACCGATCACCAACGCGCCGTTCAAAACCCTGTTCAGAACCGGAATCGGTTACTGCCAGTCATGCATCTCGAAACCGGGGATGCGGTTTTACTATTCGCTGAAGCCGAGAAACGTTTCGAAGAACGTGCGGTCTTTGGCCGGGTGGCTTTTGCTGCAGAACGCAGTGAAGCCACCTCCCCTGCTCACTGGATGGCCGAACAGGTCGAAGAGGTCGCTCACGATGCGCATTATCGCACGACCGAGCGCCCTGTTATCCTTCCGATCCCGATGGCTGCGTTGATCCATCCCGATACTGCTATTGCCTGCGATGCTGCGGTGTCCCGCACGCATTTGTGTCCGCAAGAGATCTGTCTCGAGGTCGACGACGCGTCCCTGGCAACTCCGTCCAACCAAAATGCGATGGAGGGCATTGAAGCCCTGCGCCGCTGTGGGTTTCGGGTATCGCTGAACGCCTCGCGCTCCTGGCAAGCCCCCCTCTGCTACTCTTTGCGAGTTTTACTCGATAGTATGCGGGTCGATGCCCGCAAGATCGAAAGCGATGAAGACTTGCTTGACCGGATCGATGCCGCTGCCTGCAGTGGTATGCTGGTGATCGCAGAGAACGCTTATTGGCGTGACACAGACTTCCTGAATGAAGTCGGCGTTGAGTATGGTTTTCGAATGAAAACGGACGCTTAGGCGGCGCTTTCCTCACGCAACTTGGCCTGCTCGGCATAAGCGTCGAGTTTCTCCAGAAGATAATCGAGATCATCTTTCGGGATCGCCTGAAACTGGGTCAGCACGCGCTCGATCATCCGCATGCGAAAGCGCGCTTTGTCATTAGCTTCACCGTCGAGCTCAAGCTCGTGGAACACTTTCACCGCTGCCCGAAAGGCCGGCAGTAGTTTTCGATGCAATCCCGCCCGATCGAAGATAGCCTGAAGTCCGAGCGGCCCAGCATCATGGATCATCAGCCAGGCCCGCGCATGGGGCACACCGGATAGCTCGGCGAGCGAATGTTCAACAAACGGCATATGGCCCACGCAGAGAGCGCGCATGATCAGCGAATGGGTGAGACGCCCGTTCAGGTTCAGCTGAGACACGAACCGTGGAAGGTCATTGGTGCGTCCGGCCTGTTCGACGAGATCAATCGTCGCCCGCTCACGTGCGCCCGCAGCAAGATCGATCGCCATTTGAGCTGGTAATTCATGCCGGTTGATCAGCATATCGAAGACCTGCCCGGAAACCAGCGACACCATTTTTTCCGCGATATGAACTGGAATGTGGTCACGCAGGACGAGGTTTTCATGCATCCGCGCATTGGCAGGGAAACGCTCGATCGTGTTTTCAAGCGCTCGATCGGTCATCTCTGCGCCCATATTTCCGGCGAGCGTTTCAACCGCGTGCTCGGCGGCATGCTCACTAATCACTTCCGCCAGCGATCCTGAAATCGTCGACCGCGCAGCA
>JANSXJ010000331.1 GCA_024743015.1 Hyphomonas sp.
GTCATTGGAACTTTGCCTATGACTTCGTCCGTCTCCACCAACCGTCAGAGTTTTATGGCGTAGAATCGAAACGCCTCGGACACGCGCGGCGCGACGCGGCAGGCTGGAATGCAGGATATTTCGAACTCGCCTCCGGTCAGGAAGTGCTGGATTACTATGACAGCGTGATGCACGATCACTTGCTGGCCAGCGGCAAGGTCACCTACTTGCCGGATAGCGAGTATCTTGGTGGCGGACGCGTGATCTCGCTCAGCGAGGGCCGGGAGACGCAATTCAACGTCCAGCGCAAGACGGTGGACGCAACCTATTTCGGAACCACAATCCCCGCAGGCCATGAGCCCGGCTTCAGTCTTGATCACGGCGTCGACCTCATCGCCCCGAACGATATTTCGGCCCTATGGAAACAGCACCCTGAACGGTTTGACTCCGTCTGCATCATTGGTGCGGGCAAAACCGGAATGGATGTCGGCGTTCATTTGATTGAACTCGGATTATCGGGTGAGCAGATCACCTGGGTGATGCCGCGCGATTCCTGGCTGATGAATCGCGCGACGCTGCAGCCCAGCGCAGAGTTCTTCGAAAGCACCATGCACGCGCAAGCGCTTCAGATGCAGGCGCTGGCCGAAGCGAGCTCTGCTGAAGACCTGTTTCATCGGATGGAACGCGCCGGTGTCATGTTGCGCCTCGATCCCGACGTGGAACCGAAAATGTATCACTGCGCGATCATCTCCGAAGGCGAACTGGAGCTGCTTCGCCAAATCGGGCATGTGGTTCGGCAAGGCCGCGTTCAGCACATCTCGGCATCCGGCCTGCAGATGGAGGGATCCGTTCTCGAGATGCCCGTGAATACGCTCTATGTGGATTGCTCAGCGAGCGCGGTGACCCGGCATCCGCAGATTCCGATCTATCAGGATGGCCTGATTACGCCGCAAATTGCCCGTACCTGCCAGCCGGCCTTCAGCGCCGCCATGATCGGATTGATCGAGACCCTCGACCTCAGCGACGCTGACAAGAACGAACTGTGCCGGCCGCTCCCCTTGCCCGATACGCCGCATGAGTATTTCTCAATCTCGCTCAGCAATATGATGAACCAATATGTCTGGACGCGAACCCCGGCCATCCGGGACTGGATGATGCAGTCGCGCCTTGATGGATTCAGCGGACGCATTGCGCAGGTGACCGAGGCAGATGCGTCTATCTATACGATCCTGAAAACGTTCAGGCAGAACATGCCCGGCGCGATCGCAAACATTCAGAAGCTGATGCGGGAAACAGCCTAACGGGCTCAGTGCTGTGTGCCGGACCCATTAGCGGAGAGCAGCCGAGCCTGCTGGACCCAGCCATCCCGCGCGACGCGGCCCGGGCTGCCAAGATAATCATCGACCCAGCGGGTTTCGGCCTCTGACCAGGCTGCGATCTGCTTGAAGTGATAGATGCCGAGCTCGTTCAGCTGACCTGACCGCTTTGGACCTATGCCCTTGATCCGCGTGAGATCGTCGGCCTTGCCATCCGGTTTGATCAGCGTTTGCGGCGCGAGCAGGAGATCCTCATCATCGGCCTCGGCTTCATTTTCAGACTCGCAAGAGGACGCACCGTCTCGATAGAAATTGTCATACCACTCTACCAGCGCCGAGCCGGTGAGCGTGTTGGGCAGGTTCATCCAGTTTGGAAAACTCTCCAGGAGCCGCGCCGTGTTCTGCCAGTGACGCAAATTGAAATCAGAGAGAGACCGCAAAAGCTCGCTCGCCAGCGTTTCCGCATCCGCGTCGGCATGTGGGCCGGATTTGGCCGTAGATTGGCCCAACTGACTGGTCATGATCTGCGCGGCGCGCTGCGAGAAATCGCTCCAGGCGGACATGCTTTCTTGCCAATACGCCCATGGCGACAAAGGAGAAGTATCTTGTGGCAGGTCTTGCGATTTCATCACGCGCTCCAAACTATGCTGCAGCGCACAATAACAAGCCAATGAGGCGCAAGCAAGCATTGACGATTTCCCCGGCTCCCAAAGCAGGCTAGGCACAGCGCATGATTGAGAACAAGCACGGTAAAGTTCTGGTTTTTGACTCCGGAATGGGCGGCCTCACTGTGGCCCGCGAGATCCAGGCCCTGGCGCCCGCCTTGAGCGTCGACTATGCCGCCGATAGCGGCTTCTTCCCCTATGGCGACAAGTCAGACGACGCCTTGCGTGAACGCCTTCCTTATATTGCGAAAAAGCTTGTCGATGCTGCCCGGCCTGATGTGTTCGTGATTGCCTGCAATACGGCGAGCACGCTCGCCTTGGATGATGTGCGCGCCGTGCTCGATATTCCTGTGGTTGGAACCGTTCCCGCGATTAAGCCTGCGGCTGCGCTGACCCGAACCGGGGTGATCGGCTTGCTCGCAACCCCCGGCACCGTGCGCCGCGCCTACACCGCACAACTGATCGAGGATTTTGCCAGTGAAGTCAGAGTCATCTTGCATGGATCAGTCGAGCTGGTGCGGATGGCAGAGCAAACCGCTTCCGGCGAGGCCATCTCCATGGATGCGTTTCGAATGGCACAAGCACCCCTGTTCGAAGCTGAAGGCGGCGACGACATCGACACGATCGTATTAGCCTGTACCCATTTCCCGCTGATCCGCGGCGAACTCGCCGCCACTGTTCCCCATGCGGTGACCTTCGTGGATAGCGGTGAAGCTATCGCGCGCCAGACCTTGCGTGTCCTGCCGGATCAATCAGGCACCGCCGGGCGCGGCGGTCAGGTCTGGCTCTCCAGTAGCCCGGCCCGACAAAAGCGTCTGGTCGAGGTCTGCCGACGGTTCGGCTTCACGGACGTTCGGGAATTGACGGAAGAATAAAACCGTTCCCTCATCGGATTGTCACAAAACCCACCTATGAGCGTGTCGCGCCACCCTATTCGGAGACGCGACTTGCGTATCGTTTCAGTTATCATCTGCTGTTTAGCGCTTACCACCTGCGGTCAGGCCGTAGACTTGTCTGCGATTCCCGAACAAAGCGACGCACCGCCAGTTTTCTCCATTGGTGAGGCGGAGAAGATTCGCATCGTTGGATCTTCCACCGTCGCCCCGTTTTCGACCACAACGGCGGAACAGTTCGGTGCCATCTCTGACCACCCTGCCCCGATTGTCGAAACCACAGGAACGGGCGGCGGCTTCAAGGCGTTTTGCCGAGGTATCGGCCCAACCGAACCGTCTATCGTCAATGCGTCACGTCAGATGCGCGACAGCGAGCGAGCGCTTTGCGCCGAAGCCGGAATCATCGACCCGGTTCAGGTCAAGATCGGCTATGACGGAATTGTCTTCGCAAACCGGAAGTCAGGCCCTGTCCTCGACCTGACCAAGGCTCAGATTTTCCAGGCCCTCGCCGCGCGCCTGCCCGACGGTGACGGCGGTTGGATAAACAATCCCCACCGCATGTGGAGCGATATTGATCCGGCCTTGCCCGAGATGCGCATTCTGGTGTCCGGGCCGCCGCCCACATCGGGCACACGCGACGCCTTTGTCGAGATCGCCATGGAAGGTGGCGCGAAAGCCTATCCAGTCCTCGCCGAACTTGCACAGGCAGATCCGGTTGCGTTTCGAGGACGCGCGCATGAGATCCGCAATGATGGCGCGTGGATTGATAGCGGCGAGAATGACAGCACGATCATCAACACGCTTCTGCGCAATGAAGATTCTGTCGGCGTGCTCGGATATTCATTTCTCGAGCAAAACCTGGACCGGGTCAAAGCCGCGACGATTGGCGGAACACCGCCAACCTTCGAAAATATTATCAGCCGCGACTATGAAGTTTCCCGCAGTATGTATTTCTATGTCAAACGCGAGCACTTGCCGCTGGTGCCGGGACTCATGGAATTTGTGGAGGAGTTCACTCAGGAAGATGCCTGGGGACCGGACGGCTACCTGGCCGAGAAGGGCCTGATCCCGCTAATGCCGGACGAGCGCGCGCGCGTGCGGGCTGAGGCACTCTCGGCGCTCACAGATCCGAAAAGTCGACCACTGTCAGAGAATGACCCGTCGCTTCCACAAAACGATGAAACCCCTCCCGGCTGATCGCCGTGGTCGCGGTGTTTACCAATGGGTGGAAATTAACCGTATCGAACCCCATCAATGCGGCGTCTGCGATGAACCGAACCCGTTGATCGGGATCATTCATCAGCGCAAATGCGGTGACCGAACCGGGCTCGACGCCAAGACACTCGACCATCAGCTCCGCACTGGCAAATGACAGGCGGCGTGTCCCGATCTTCTTGTGAAGCTGGTTGAGCTTGAGCTGACTGTCCGCCCAGGCCGAGATCAGGAC
>JANSXJ010000255.1 GCA_024743015.1 Hyphomonas sp.
CCGACCCTATTGACGAAAACGTCGAAGTAAAGAACGCCCGGGCGTGGCCCCGATGCGGGCCACGTAGCCTGCCGCAGATTTGCCATCGAATGTGCGTCGATTGCGCCAAGGTTAGCAGGTGGTTGCCAACGAGACCCGCGCTTTGGTTGCAATTCTGTGGAAAAGCGTTCTGATTCAATGTGTTGCGTGCCTAACGAACCGTGGCGTTAAGAAGGTGTTTTTGTCGCGTTTGCGGCCGGTTAAGCACTTCCGTTAGGCACGCGTTGAAAGCTTGCCGCCATGGTTTGCCTCATCACGGCGCCGCGAAATTGGGGACGGTGCCGGACATAGAAACGACAACCAATGGGGGCCGTCATGGCACGTTTTGAGATGGGTAACGCCGAGTTTGCTGGCATAGGCGCTGGCGCAAATGCAGACATTCTGCTGGAAATGGGGCTGGCTTGCGCGACCGGTCGGGGCGGCACGACCGACATGGTCGCCGCGCACAAATGGTTCAACATCGCCGCGATCAAGGGCTCGGCGCGCGCCGCCGCTCTGCGCGCGGAAATCGCCGAATGTATGTCGAAGAGCGAACTGGCCAAGGCGCTGCGCGACGCTCGGGACTGGATGGGCGGCCGCTGAGCCGCCCGACACGCTGCTCGCGCATCACGCGGTTGGCGTCGATCCTTGGCGATCGGCCGGCGCCGAGAACCAGCCCGCAATGGCTTCAATCTCGCGGCTGAACCGGCCCAACTCACCGGCGCGAATGCGTCGTGACGAGATCAGCCACACCTTGTTGCGGTCCTGCGGCGGGTAGAGCGTGCCGACAAACAGTTGACTGACATGAACCGGGCGCACGCCCAACAGGTCGGTTAGCTCCGCCTCCACATGCGCCTGTTGGCCCGGCCGATCATAGCCGCACAGGCTGACGAAACCGTAGCGGATGATGTTGCCCTTGAGCGCGCGCATCGCCGCCGCCATCGGCATCGCGACGTGCATGTCCCACAAGGGCGCCATAAACAGGATCTCATCGTAGCTGGCGGGATCGAGATCCAGTGGACGGATGGCCGCTTGCCGCTTGAACATCAGGTCGAGCGCGACCGACCATTGCGTTCGCCGCCGCACGTCGCGCACTTCCAATACATCCGCGCCCAATCGCCCGCCCAGATGCTGCGCCAACACCAAATTGTTGCCTGTCAGCGAATAGACGACGATGGCCAGACGCGGCGATGCCATGCGCTTCCTCCCATCAAATGCGTCACGCGAGCTTTGCCAGCGCCAAGGCGACAGTCAAGCGCCCATGTCCAAGTGCCGGACGGAGCCGGAAACCGATGCGTCGTTCGCACGACGCGGTTCAAGGTCCGCGCCATGCACCAAGGAGCCCCGGCCTTTTTCGCAACCATCGCACCAGTGTGATCGCTTCGATCCAGGCGATACCGAAGCTGGAGACTGTGCGCGTGGACCAAGGTGACAGATGGGGCGGTCGGTCGACCGAACGGTCCGGTATCGCTAGGCCGTCCATTGCCGGATGAGGTGCTGAATTGCGCGTTCATCGGGGCAGGGGCCTTGCTGCCTCAGCGATCAAAGCGATGACGGCGCGCAGGCCCGATTGTGCATCGTCGGAGGAAAGGCCTGCCGCAGTTTCCCGGGCTTTCGGGGTCCATTGCCCGGGCGTTCCGGGTGAACCTGAAAGAAACTGCGAACGCCGCGGTTGCCATAGGCCGCGAAATCTTGGAATAAGCCGGTTAGGAGAGGTGGCCGAGTGGTCGAAGGCGCTCCCCTGCTAAGGGAGTATACCCCAAAAGGGTATCGAGGGTTCGAATCCCTTCCTCTCCGCCACGCTTTCGATTTAAATATATGAAATCAAATAGATTTCCCCTTCTGCTGTCAAGACGGCCCCACATCGGGCCCCACGTCCATTCGTGGCTTCAAGCGTTGCATCTGGATGCCTTCAGATTTGATCGCTTGACAGCGTATTGCCTAGCCCATTGAGTCGGGCCATAAAGTTATCGCAATCGAATCTGTCTCGCGCATGATGGGCTCCACGCCGACTGCAGGGTCGACATCGTCATGTCCGCATCCAAAAGATCAACCGCTCTCAGAAACAAAAGCTTTCTGGCGCAATCCACTTCCGGGTGCGCCAATGGTGACCTGTTCTCCAGCTTAGGTCAGGAGGACGGTCAAGCCATAGCCGGCAGCGCGACTGGTGCTGACTGACCGGAAGACGCGCACGGCGATGTGTACATCGAGGCAAGTCAGCCGGGCGCGCCCAGGTCGAGTCGCGAGGATCGTCGACATGACGGTCCGAGCCTTGGCTTAGATGTTGAGCGGACTGGAGGTGATCCGCGGAACCCTTCGGCGGAGACAGACAACCCGATCCGCAAGCCTGACGACACGAAATCGCCCGCAGCTTTGGTTGGCAGATCCAAGCAGGTGAAGGCGCCGCAGTTTGGTCGGGTCATGACCGTGAAGGAAGTCGCAAGCTATTACCGGGTCAGCCCGGCGACAATCTGGCGGTGGCAGAAGAAAGTCCCAGACTTTCCCCATCCATTCAATGTCGGTGAGAACTCGACGCGCTGGGATCGGCGACAGATCGAGGAATACCACCGAAGACAGATGGAGAGTGCCCAGCGCTAGGTCGCGCCATGCCGCGTCGACACGACCCGAGCAAGGCGCGTCGACACGACCCGAGCAAGGCGCGCCGCCACTGGTACTACACGCGCCAGCAACTGTGTGATCTCTATTGCGTTTGCGATACCACCATCACGAACTGGAAGCGCGAGGGCCTGCAAGCGATCGACGACACGCGACCTCAGGCCTTTCACGGTTTCGAGGTTCGCCGTTTTCTTTCTGTAGAAAACTTCGGTGCGAACCGGGAATCCAGAGAAGGAAGGCTCTTCTGCCCGCAGTGCCACCGATATATGCCGCTGGCGCGCAAGACGATCAGCCTGCAACGCGATGATCTCAAACACGACCAAATGAGTGGCCATTGCATTCAATGCGCCACGACGCTTCAGGCCTATGTGCCCGCTTGGGAGATTGGCGATATCTATATTGCGGCCGCAAACAACGCCCCAGACTCGTCCGCCAATACGGGCGGGCCGGTCTCGGGGCAAACTGCAGCAAGAAGAGATTTCGTGGCGCCTGAAACCGACAACATCAACAAGCGGTGGTTGTTCCGGTATCAGCAATATCTGGTCGAGAACCGCGGCTACGATGACGATACGGTGGATGCGCTCGCTGGCGCGTGCCAGCGCGATCAACAGCAACAAGCCATTCGCGCGCTACTCCGAGAAACACGCCATCACTGTGAAAAACGCGATGAGGCGCCTATTCGAGGGGCAGCCGCCCGAGCTGAGCCTTCCGACAGTTGTTCGCGCGCTCAATCACTGCAACGCTTCTTTGACCGGCTCGCAAAACAGGAGCGTGTGAAACTCCCGCGTGACTTGGGCGGCTACTTCCAGCTCAAAAAGCGCGAACGCAGGCTGGCGAGCCTTGCCGTCAAGGGTACCGAGCTCAGCTTCGCACAAGCTGTGAGCATATTCCGGGTGATGCCTGGATCCGACGGGATCGAGTTGCGCAACAAGGCGATCATCGCGCTGCTGTTGATGACCGGCATCCGCGTCGATGCGCTGGCGAGCCTGCGCGGCAAACATGTCGATGTGCGATCCTGGTGGATCAACCAGCTGCCGCCGGAAGTCCGAACCAAGCACGACAAGCATATTCGCAGCTACTGCCTCGACCTCGGGTCGGGGATGCGTGAGGCCCTGGCCGCATGGGCGCACTGGCGCGATCGTAAGCGGTTTAGCGACAATGATGCGTTCTTCCTGCCCGATCCGTTCATTACGCCAAACGGGATCGGTTTGGGATATCGGTCCGCAGACGCGCACCATCCCGCCGCCCCGTGGAAATCAACCGACCGTGTCCGCACCGTCATCAGGTCCGCGGCGGAGGCTGCCGGTTTTGGCGAGCTTGCCATCGGCGCGCATGACTTCAGGAAGGTGAGCCACTCTTACCTGTTATCCAACGCCGACATGACTGAACGGCATCACGTCGCCCTACAGCTCAGTCTTGGCCACGAGCCGCGCGAAACGCTCCACAAACACTACAGTCATGTGCCCGACGTCGAGCGTGAAGCCGCCCTTGACGAACTGTGCCGGATGGCGAGTGGCAGATCCGACACCAACCTTGCATTGACCTGCGAACGAAGTTTGGTTCCTGAAGATGACCCCGACTACGGTCGCGCTCGACAGGCACACGCCAGAGCCAATGGCGCGATCCGGCACATGGGGTTCCAGCAGGGTCTACGCATTTGCTTGAATGCACCGGCCGTGCATCAGCACCGAACGCAAGTACATCGGTTTGTTATTGGCCGTGGGTCAGATGCCGGGCGGTAGACGAAGGTCGACATCGAAGGAGGACGCCAATGAGCCATCGCGTTGCGATCGTCGGGTTGCGTAACTACCCGAACCCCAACTGCGTCTATGACAATGTCCGCAGACTACCAAACGATTGTATCGTCATCTCCGGCGGGGTGCGTGGCGTTGACAGCTGGGCCGTTCGGGCTGCGCACCAGCCCGGACTGGCGGCAGAGGTCGTCAAGGCCGACTGGGATAGGTACGGTCGCCGTGCGGGGCCGATCCGCAACGCCGAGATTGTCGCACGCTGCGATCGGTTGATCGCATTCTGGGATGGTCTTAGCTGCGGAACTCTGAACACGGTCGTTCAAGCCGTTGAGGCTCGGGTGTCAACAACCGTTCTCGGACCAGACGGCGCCGAAGTCGCGCTCCAACAAGCCATCCACATCGCCGAGGACGCGGGCGTTGTTGAGCGGATCCGCAGAGCGAAGGCTCGATCGGCATAGCCGGTGCCCGTCATCCGCAGCAAGATCCCAGAGCGAAATACGCTGGCGTGATGGATTGAGCAGCACGTTGAACCTGTTCCAGCTGCACTGGCATCGCGTTCGCCAACTGCGCGTAGCGAAGCACTTGGCCGATGCTTCATGGAGATCCGTGGATTTCGCAAAGCAGCAACGATCGCACCGTGAAAAGCGCAATCGAGATCGCACGTTTGCATTTCTGCCTTAAAATACGAAGACTCGGGCATTGATCGACTCAAGCAGCCCTGAATGCCGGTCGCTCATCTGCATGATTAAAACGTCCGAGACCGTATTAACCAGGGCCGGCAGCGCTTATCGCTCAATCAACGTCCGGAACTGGAAGTTTTGACGGATCAAGTTGAGAGCTGGCTCGACGATGCGGAAAAGCGCTGAGCGTCCTGGCGAGTTTTCAGCTCGTTCTCCGCCCCGGCCACTCCTGGCGTAAAGCGGCCAAGGCATTGACCACTTCCAGGCTCGGTTGCCGTTTGCGCCGGCGAATGGAATTCTTGATCGCATCGCAGGCAACAGAACCACATGGAAAGGACGATCGTGCGGGGTGTTGGCATGTGGCTTTTCAA
>JANSXJ010000058.1 GCA_024743015.1 Hyphomonas sp.
AGCTCGTCGGCGACAAGTTGCGCGAGACCAGTCAGGGTGCCTTGACCCATTTCAGACCTTGCGATGCGCACGGTAACGGTATCGTCTGTATCAATATGCACCCACGCATTGATCTCGTCGAGCGAAGAGGGATCCGCACTTACATCCTGATCTGCGCCAGACCCACCGGGGGCGCAGCTAGCGAGGATACCAATTGTCAGCCCGGTGGCACCGGTGCCGACGATGAACCCGCGGCGGGAGAGCATTCCTGTATCAGCCATATCTCGTCTCCCTTAAGATTTTTCGACGGCGAGTTTGATGCCCTTGCGGACGCGCGCCAGCGTTCCACACCGACAGATATTGGTGATCTCGGCATCAATATCTTCGTCGGTGGGGTTCGGATTGTCGTTGAGCATTCCGGCAACGGCCATGATCATTCCAGGCTGGCAGTAGCCGCATTGCGGAATATCAAGCTCCGCCCATGCTTGCTGCACAGGATGGCTGGCATTTTCCGCGAGGCCCTCAATTGTCGTGATTTCTTCCTCACCGGACAGCGCACCAACCGGATACACACAAGATCGAACGGGGCTTCCATCAATGTGAATCGTGCAGGTTCCGCACTGAGCGATCCCGCAGCCATATTTTGCTCCCGTCAAACCGACTTGTTCGCGAATAACCCAGAGCAGGGGTGTGTCATCCGCCACATCCACCGTCACCGTTTCGCCATTGATCTTGAGTGTCGCCATAGTGTGCATCCTCCAGCACCTGGACGCGGGGACCCCTATAGGTCACGCCTTCACGCATTGGGTTAAATAATGAGCCAATCGTTTATCGAGTAAAGGCTTGACCGAAAGAAAATCGGAGAAAACGAACGCATTTGAAGAATATGAGGTCGAGCTGTCGACTAGCGCCACCTTTCGGCATCGGCATAGTCTGCGTCACGCGGCTCAATCCATGCGTCACCCAGATCCGTCTTTTCCCGTTTCCAGAACACGGCTTTGGTTTTCAGATAGTCCATAAGAAAATCAGCGGCTTCAAACGCGGCGCGTCGATGCGCGGAGGCCGTGGCGACGAACACAATCGTGTCACCGGCCTTCATTTCGCCGACGCGATGCTGGACCATAGCGTTCTCGATTGGCCACCGGGATTTGGCTTCATCCATCGCCGCTTGAATGCCGTTTTCTGTCATCGGTGAATAGGCCTGGAGGAACAGGTGCTCTACGGAACCAGTTGATGCCTCCGGCCGCACGATCCCGGAAAAGCTTACAATCGCGCCCGCCCCCGAAACGTCAGCCTCGAATCCCTTCAGCAGCGCGCACGCGTCGATCACATGTTCCGATACTTTTAGCATCTAGCCACCTCCAACCGGTGGCATGAACGCGATCTCGTCGGCTTCGGAAATGGTCGCCGTGTCAAAGCAAAGCTCATTATTCACCGCAATCCGGACGGTCGGCTCAAGCAAGGCACCTTGCGCGTCAAAGCGAAGGTCCAGGAATCGGCGTAGCTCACCCGCGGTCGATACCGAATCCGGTAGCGTCAGAGATTCCTCGGCCGCGCCGGTGATATCGCTTAAGCGACCGAAATAGAGAAGTTTCGCCATTATCCGCCCGTAACAGACATATGTCGCGGCAGAGCAGGGGCCTCTCCGCGCGTCTTTATGCTGAAATCATGTCGCTCTGGTTTTTTGAACAACGCCCGATCCAGGCAATCATCCAGCGCGCGAACCGGGTCGGCAGATTCTCGAAGCGCTGCGCGCAGATCAATGTGATCATCCTGACCCAGGCACATATAGATGCGTCCTGTGCAGGTGACGCGGACCCGGTTGCATCCAGCGCAGAAATTATTCGTCAGCGGCGTGATGAAGCCCAGCTTGCCGCCGGTTTCTTTCACCCGCGCGTATCTTGACGGTCCGGCATTCGCATCCGATGCTGGCAACTCATCCAGCGTCCAGTTCTCTTCCAATTTGTCACGCACCATGGGTAGCGGAATGTACTGGTCAATTCGATCTTCGCCTGTATCGCCGAGCGGCATCACTTCGATCAAAGTCAGATCCATTCCTTTGCCATGTGCCCATTCAATCATTTTGGGGAGCTCAGACAGGTTCCCTTGTTTCATCGCGACAGTGTTGATCTTGATCTTAAGCCCGGCATCAAGCGCGGCGTCGATCCCTGCAAGCACCTGATCCAGTTTTCCGCGCCGTGTGATCGCCTCAAAGCCCTTTGGATCGAGGGAATCGAGCGAGACGTTGATCCGCTTCACACCATTCTGGACGAGCAGTTCGGCAAACTGTTCCAGCAGCGTTCCATTCGTGGTGAGTGTGAGCTCATCCAATCCGTGCTCCAAATATTCGCCGAGGCGCTTGATCAGCTCTGGCATTCCTCGCCGAACCAGTGGTTCTCCACCGGTGATCCGTATCTTCTGGACACCACGCCGAATGAATGCAGACGCAACGCGATCGAGCTCTTCAATCGTCAGCAGTTCCTGTTTCGGCAGGAACTGCATCCGCTCAGCCATGCAATAAGTGCAGCGTAGATCGCACCGATCAGTTACTGACATCCGCAAATAGGTCACCTGTCGACCAAACTGATCGACCAGAGGTGCGTGGCTGGGACTGGCTAGTCCGTCAGGCATCCGAGAACTCCAATGCGCGATCGAGATCGGCGACTACATCGATATCGACAGCAGATTGAACTGCCAAGTCGACAGTTCGATTTCCGTGTTCCAGCGAAAGAAAGACCGCTTTTGCGCCTCTGTCGCCAGAGAGCGTTGCGAGCGCCTCAAAGTGCTTTCGTTTAAACAAAGCAGGCGGTGACAAGACCCCGGAACAGTTCGACATCACGCAGGTCACGCCAGGGATATCCGCACAATCGCGTAGCGCATCAATGTGTGATGGCGGCACGAATGGCATATCGGCCAGGACGACTATCACCTGGTCGATCGAGGACATTTCGTTGAGCGCTTGGATGCCCACGCGTAGCGTCGAGGACTGTCCATGATCCGCATCCGGGTTTTCGATGACCTGCCATCCGAAGCCGGCCAGGATGCTGCGTCGCTTTAGAGCGTTTTCGGGGATAACGGCGAGTCTGGTTAGATTTGGATCGTCAGGAATAGACATTGCCGTGTGCGCGAGGATGGATTGGCCTGACAGCTCCGCGAGCAGTTTATCGCCGCTTTCAAACCGACTGGACGCCCCGGCAGCCAACATGAGGATTGCTGTGCGTGGTCGACGGCTGGACGATTTGGAGGGAAACAAGCTGACGATCTCAGCCATCACAGAAATAGCGAGCATGGATGCATCACGAAGAGACGGCACCAGTCCGATTGGACCTTTCACCCGCGCGGTCTCTTCATCGCTGCAACCCGTTGACTTCAAGGCCTCACATCGAACCGAATGCGTTCGCGCGCTGCCGACGGCGCCGACATAGAATGCAGGACCGCGCAGCGCCTGGCGCAAGAGCGGGATTTCCCAATCCTGATCGTGAAAAAGCAGTACAAAGGCTGTCCAGGGATCATCTGAGTTTGCCGATAGCGCGCTCGGTGCCGAAAGTCTCTCAATCGAAACCAGGCCCGCCGTGCGGGCTGCGGAGATGTCTTCATCATCGACGAGTTGCAGCTGCGTCGCGCACCCAGCTGCGTGACTCACTCTTGCGAGCGCCAAGGCATCCGCGCCGCGGCCAGCGATTCGTAGCCTCAGCTTTGGAACGTAAGAGAAAACCAGATCGTCTCCCAAAGGCCGAATAGTGTCGGACGCCAATACGATTTGTCCATCGCCGCCGACAATCAGTTTAATTTCCTGTCTCGCGTGCAGGCGTTGATATGCGGATTTGACGGTATCAGGAGCAGGGTTCGGCGCGATGAACACCTCAATTGCCCCGCCACAGGGCAAAGGCAGGTCGACGAATGGCGAGCCAGCGCCATAACGCAAGGCCTTGGGCTTGTTATCGGCCATTGCCGCGCGCGCCTGCAGGATGACGTCTGCATCAATGCACCCGCCGGAGATGTATCCGATACTATCGGAGTCGGTTACAGCCAGGAGCGCTCCCGGTGCTCTGACGGCGCCACCTTCAGTCTCAGTCACGATGATCAGGGCGCAGGATTGGTTCGACTCCAGCCAATCGGAAAGTCGCGCAAGCACGTCTTCGGCGTGTTCTCCAGAAAGGGAAGTAGCTGACTGCATCTCTATCGATTTAGGGTAGGGAGCCCATTACGGCTAGAGAGAATGACCAAATTGATCAGGGCACAGCCGACGGCTCCAGCCGAAGGCGTTAAAGAGTTCTTACCCATTTCAAGTGGGCCTAGCTCTTCGAGTAGGGGCCCAGGAGCGTAGAGTGCGTAGCGCTGCGATCAATCCAATGGCGGCGAGCGCGCAATTTGTCAGCGTCCATGGAATGTCGCTGGCGCGGGGTGTTTAGATAAAATTATTCGATAATCTACATTATGGGAAATATGGTATCCAGATCGAAAGACCGATATTGAGCTGCGAGAGCGCTGGTCCTTAATAACCTAGAGAATGGTACGCCCAACAGGATTCGAACCTGTGACCTACTGATTAAAAGTCAGTTGCTCTACCAACTGAGCTATGGGCGCATCCGAACGGCCCACATAGTTGAGTGCCCGCATGTGGTCAACGGTTTTTGCTGCTGAAATCAGCCCTGTATCAACATTCTTGTCAGCACACCGATTACACCGCAAAATCGGCCCATGAACTACACATATATCGCTCTCTCGCTCACTCTTCTCGGGACCGCCTGCGCGACCGCGCCATCTTCACAAGAGGAACAGACCGGACCGAGCGCCACGGAGCGTGCCATTAATCAGTCTCAGGAAGGCTTTAGCGACGCAGCGCTGTCTCCGCTCGAGGATGTGAACCTGAAGCGCGCGAAAATTCCTGAAAAATTCAAGCAAATTAAGAACCCGTACCTGGTCGCTGTCGAGAGCAGCTGTGAGAAAATCGCTGAGGAAGTTCTGGAATTGGATGCACTGCTTGGACGCGATTGGGATATTCCGCCGCCCGACAAAAAAGGCCTGTCAGACCGTGCAGCCGATGGCGCATCGACCGCGTTCCTGGATACGGTTGCATCAGGGGCATCCGGCCTCATTCCATATCGCGGCATCGTCCGGACAGTTACCGGCGCCAACAGCCATGCAACGAAGGTCCGAAAAGCGTATGAGCGTGGATCACACCGTCGAACCTTCCTGAAAGGTATCGGCTTAGCCAAAGGCTGCGCGTATCCGGCCGCCCCCCTTCCCCCGTCGGAAGAAGAGTCAAAAATCGAGTTTCGTTAAGGCTCGCGTACGACGCGAGGCTTCGACTTGGTCTGCTCCCACCGCGCCGATAGCTCTTTTCTGAGGGTTTCAAATGAACCCTCAGAGATCGCATCGCGCATACGCTGCATCAACGCCTGAAAAAACGCGATATTGTGCCAGCTGAGCACCATGGAGCCGAGATATTCACCGGACCGAATCAAATGATGCAAGTACGCACGTGAATAATCCCGACTAGCCGGGCAATCGACCGCTTCATCAAGCGGCGCAAGATCTTCGGAAAAGCGCGCATTCTTGAGATTTATCGGACCATCCCACGTCCAGGCCTGGCCATGACGGCCGGCGCGCGTGGGCAGAACGCAATCGAACATGTCTATTCCTCTGGCCACCGCTTCCACGAGATCAATGGGCTTCCCAACGCCCATAACATAGCGCGGGAAGCGTATCGGCAGATGTGGAACCGTCATGTCGATGGTTCGACACATCTGGTCATGTCCTTCGCCCACAGCGAGCCCACCAAGCGCAATCCCACCGAAACCTTGCGACGCCACGGCTTTTGCCGAGGCTTCTCGAAGGTCTGGGAAGTTCGATCCCTGGACGATGCCAAACAGAGTCTGGCGGTCGCGCTCTCCAAATGCCTCAAGCGAGCGTTCACCCCAATCGAGCGAAAGCCGCATAGACGCCTCTGCGTCTTCTTGGGAGCAAGGAAAATCGGTACACTCATCCAGCTGCATGGAAATATCCGCACCGAGCAAATCGGCCTGGATTTCAATACTCCTGGCTGGCGTCAGACGATACTCAGAACCATCAATGTGGCTGCGAAACGTCACGCCGTCGGCGTCCATCTTCCGCAATTGCGATAATGACCAGACTTGAAAACCGCCGCTGTCGGTCAGCATCGGCCCGTCCCATTTGGAAAACTCGTGGAGGCCGCCAAGGCGTCGCACACGCTCGGCGCCTGGTCGCAGCATCAAATGGTACGTGTTCCCCAAGATAATGTCGGCACCCGTTTGCTTCACCTGATCCATGTAGAGCGCTTTGACGGTCGCGGCGGTTCCAACCGGCATGAAGGCAGGCGTTCGGATTTCGCCTCTTGGAGTCTTCAAGACCCCGGTGCGAGCCGGCCCTTCAGTCGCTGATACGGAGAATTCAAACGTCGCCACTAGATCAGTCGTCCCAGGTCCAGCACGCGCAGCAACCGCTCTCGTGCGTGCAGGCACTCGCTCATAAAACTGGGATCTGCGAGATCGGACACGCTCAGGCGGTCTCGATAGGTTTCGCGTACCACGTCCTGAAGCTCGTCAATCCTCGCCTCGTCCAACAACACACCTTGATGGCAGGCGGCGCGCTCTTCTGGGGTCATGACGACGCGCAGACGCAGACATGCCGGGCCGCCGCCATTGCGCATGGATTGGCGAACATCAACGAATTGCACACGCCCAATCGGACCGTTGCCTTGCACCAATCGTTCACAATAAGTCCTGGTGGTCTCAATTTCCTGCGTTTCCAGGGGCGCGAGCAAGACCAGGCGATCCTCACCCGGCCACTTCAGTAGCTGCGAGTTGAAAAGATAGGATTTGATGGCATCCGAAAGCGGAACCTCCGCATCCGGCACCATAATCGGCCTGAGCTCGAAAAGATCCTGCGACGCACGATGCAAGTCGCGCAGAGTTGCCTCCGTGTCCTCGAACGCGTGCTCGTGGAAGAATAAAGTGTTGAGCGTGCCGACACACACCACGTCATTGTGAAACGCACCAGCATTGATGGCCGTCTTTGACTGACGTGCCAGTACCGTTCTTTTGTCGTTCAGAGTGTGCGATCGAACAATGGATTGACTGGCTAAACGCGTTTGCCGGGCGGGAAATCCAGTGACGCTTTCGCCGGCCTCTCGCCCATAAACGAAAAGCTCGACACCAGCTGTGCCATGCTCTGCACACAACCGCACATGATTGGCCGCGCCTTCGTCTGAAAAGTCTGCGTGCATGGGCAACGCTGAATGAACGGCAAATGCGTCTTCATCGTCGAAAATTGCAGCAAGGGACGAAGTGGTCTCGGGATGCTCAATCGACCGGTGCAACATCGATGACAGATTAGCAGCCGTCAGATGTAATCGCCCATCCTCAGCATCGGCGGACGGAGAAATCGTCGCGGCATTCGCCGTCCACATAGAGCTCGCTGAATAAGCCGATTTTAGGAGGAATGGCGCGGTCTTGGCCGCGGATTCCACGATTTGCTGATCCGTACCGTTGAAACCAGCATCCACCAAGAACCCGAGATTTGGCCGCTCCAGTGGCGGCAGTACGCCTTGCGCGAACCCAGCCCGGATCAGCATGCGCATTTTTTCCAGCCCTTGCAGCGCGGCTTCGCGTGGGTTGGAGACATCGCCAGCATTGGTCTGGCTGGCTAGATTGCCATCAGACATGCCGCCATAATTATGGCTTGGCCCGATCAGGCCATCGAAATTGACTTCCAGTGTTTCTGTTGAAGACATGGGAACCCCTGCCTTGTGCCTGTTGAAGGGCGCGCTTTCCCCGCGCCCGAACGGATTGGGTCAGCTGCGCGTCTCAACAGGCTCAGGACGCAGCCGATTTCAGATCTGGCTCTCTACTTCGGGAAACCGATCGCGCCAAGTCTCGTCGCTTCATCAGACACCTGACTGGCTTGCGGCCAGGCACAATAGTCAGCCGCGTAGTAGGCGCCGGGTCGAAAGTTGCCCGACAAGCCAGGACCGCCAAATGGCATCGCACCACTGGCACCGGCCGTCGGCCGATTGCGATTGAGGATACCTGCCTTCATCTCTGCGTGTACGCGGAGCCACAAAGCATCATTGTCGCTGACCAATCCGCCGGACAGGCCATAGCGCGTGTCATTGGCGCGCAGGATCGCTTCGTCAAAGTCATTCACACGGATGACCTGCATAAGAGGTCCGAACAGCTCATCATCTGGAATGTCGCTGGCTTCGGTGACATCGATCACTCCTGCGGTGACGAAACCGCCGCCACGATCCATCCGTTTCAGGCGGCGAAGTGACTTACCGCCTTTCTTGGACAGCATCATCTGAAAGTCCGTTGCATTTTGTGCGGCCTGTTCAGATACAAGCGGCCCCATAAACGCGTCTTCCTCGGTCGCATCGCCGATCTTTAGGTTTTTCGCGCGTTCGACGATCGCCTCCACGACCTGGTCACCCCATTTTCCATGCGGGAGAATAACCCGCCGCGCGCACGAGCAACGTTGACCAGTCGTCAAAAAAGCAGATTGTGCGGCGATATCCGCGGCAGAGTCCACATCTGCCGGATCCCAAACGATAAGTGGATTGTTGCCACCCATTTCCAGCGCCAGAATGACTTCTGGGCGTCCCGCGAAGTGTTTGTGGAAAAACAGGCCAGTTTGCGCAGACCCGGTAAACAGTAGGCCGTTAATATCGCCGTCGAGTAAAGCCGCCCCCGTGTCGCGCCCACCCTGAACCACGTTCAGGACGCCATCCGGCAACCCTGCATCTGCAAAGGCATCGGCCATGATATGCGCAACCGATGGCGCAAGCTCTGATGGTTTGAATACGCAGGTATTTCCGGCCAGAAGCGCAGGCACAATATGCCCATTCGGCAAATGACCCGGAAAGTTAAACGGCCCAAACACCGCCATCACGCCGTGTGGACGATGAGTGAGATGCATCGAACCAAAAGCGGCCTCTGAGTAAGACGTACCGGCACGCTCGACTTGCGCCTTGATAGATATCCCGACTTTGGCCGCCATAGCCCCGGCTTCGCCCTTGGCCTCCCAGCCTGTCTTGCCCATGTCGCTGCTGATCGCGTCTGCTACGTCATCGGAACGTCTCGTGATCTCTTCGGCGTATCGTTCGAGAATGGTCGTCCGGTCATGCTGTGGACGTCGAGCCCAGTCGCTCTGCGCCTCGCGCGCGGCACGGGTCGCGTCGGCAACTTGTTCAGGGCTGCTGGCTTGCCCGTCCCAGCTTGTTTCTCCAGTGGCGGGATTGGTCTTTTCGAACCAATCATCTTCGCCATCTCTCCAGCGTCCATTTATGTAGACACTCTTAGCCATGTCAGCTCCTGAGCCAGATGCGGGCCTTGTCGCCGCGTTTCAGTTTTAGTTTTTCCAGCGTATCTGCCGTCGTCATGAAGCGCTGCTCGCCAATGACCGCCCCCTCGATCAAACAGGCGCGATAATCCTCCAGTGAATCTCGCGCGGCAATCCCGGTCGCCCCTTTGGCATCGCCGATTTCGAGTTCCATCAACCGGCTTTCACGCGATGTACGGATCATATCCCGCGACGCCTGCATGATCGGACCTCCGTCAAAGATATCGACCACGCGCTCGAACTGGAACCCCTCCCACTCCAACAGCTTGAAAGCCGGCACGCCATCCGCATGGCATCGACCGATTACTTCGCGTGCTTCATTTGGAAGCAGATCCACATAGATCGGATATTTCGGCATCAGGTCGAGAATGAATTGGTTGTCCGTGGTTGCGGACAGGTAGTCTGCTTCCGGAAAGGACATGCGGAAGAATTGTCGACCCAGGCACTCCCAGAATGGGGTTTCACCATCATGCGATACAACTCCGCGCAACTCTGCAATGACCTTCTCGCCAAACCATTCCGGACGTGTCGACATCAGCAGATAACGCGACTGCGCCAGCAGTCGTCCGACACCGGCCCCGCGATGCTCAGGCCTTAGAAACAAGGTCCCGACCTCTGTAAACCCAACGAATTCATTCGTCAGAATGAGAGCGTCCATATCGAACCGGCGATCCGCCGCCTGACTGGCCTGAGCGAGCGTTATGATGCGATAATTGAAGAATGGCGAGTTGATTCCGACGCCGCATTTCACCGCACTGCAGCCGCCGATTTCGCCCGTCTCCACATTTTCCAACATCATCAAATATTTGCCGAGTTCAGGCTGCTCCATCCGCCCTGCAAACGAATCCACGGACTTCATCAGTCTCTTGCGCAAAATGTCTTCATCGACCGGCAGCGAGGTAAAGCCAGGGCCTGATTCCTGCGCCATGGCGCGCAGTGAATCGAAATCCGACAGCTCTGCAGGCCGCATTACATATGGAGAGCTCATCCCATCAACGCCTTGATTTTCCGAGCGTCCAACCGCCCATCTGCAATTCGATTCAAGAGTAACGCCGAGAGCTGAGCGCGTTCGACGAAGCTCGACATGACGACATACTCCTCATCCGAGTGAATTCGTCCACCCATCACACCGAGCGTATCTACATTAGGAACTCCGGCAGCGAAGATATTATTCCCCTCGCACACCCCGCCTGTATCGACGAATTCCAGCTCAAGCCCGATCGCTTTACCTGTCTCTGAGACTGCAGTGAACAGCGCGTCCTGAGCAGCGTTCCGCGGTTTGGGGGGGCGATAGAAACCACCATGCAGATGGCCTGAAATGCCATCCAAGGCGCGAGCCTGTTCGAGAAGTTTTTCGACTTCCCGCGTCGCCCAGGCCGCGGCATCAGCGTCCGGCGCCCGGGCGCCAAATCGCACAATCGCAAGATCGGGCACGATGTTTACGGCACTGCCGCCATCAATTGAACCGACATTGAATGTGACGCCGTCGCGTTGACCGTTCAACTGCTCCAGTCGCACCACCATCTGGGCGGCCGCTTCCACGGCGCTGCGGCCTTCTTCCTTGGCCCGACCGGCATGCGCGGAGCGCCCATGCAGAACCACGTCGAAGACCGCAGACCCTTTGCGACCGCCAGACATCGCGCCGGTATCCATACACGGCTCGTAAGTCATACCAATCATCGCACCTGATTGCGCGGCTTCGGTCAGGTAAGGCGCGCTGGCAAAATTCCCGGTCTCCTCATCAGGGGTAATAACGATCTGATAGCCGAGCCTGTCCTTGTCGGGGCCCGCCTCAAAGGCCTGCAACGCGCCGAGCATGACCGACAGGCCGCCCTTCATATCCGCCAATCCGGGGCCATTATATTTGTCGTCGCCAATGTCGGTGATGGCCTCAAATGTTCCTGGAGGAAACACCGTGTCATAGTGACCGCTCATGATAATCTGCGATTCAGCCTGCGGGCGAGAAGAGATGCGAATGATCGCGCCCGTTTCAAACGCTTCAACCTGACCGTTATCGCTCACTTTTTCGAAAGGATCGGATTCGATCAGCTCAATGTCGGCATGCAGGGCGCTGAACGCATCAGCGAGCTTTGGCGCAAGTGCATCGAGACCCGCTCGGTTCCAACTGCCTGTATTGATTTTGGCCCACTCGAATGTGCGGCCCTGCATCGTGTCCTGAAGGTCAGCAATGCGTTCGCAAATCGCCTCATCTTCAGAAGTCTTCAAACTGAGATCGACCATGTTGGTTTGGTTTCACGCTTTCGTTAAAACAACAAGCCCCGGACCGCGAAGTCCGGGGCTCGATACTCGATGATCACTCGGATCAGGTATTTCTGTCAAATTCCGCCAGACGCTCCTGCGCTTCAGCGAGACGTTCATCAACAGTTTCACATGTTTCTGGCGCGTTGCCGATAACTTCGAGGTCCTTGCAACGCTCTTTCTCTTTAGCGTAGTCGCTGACTTCGTTGAAGATCTCGAAACGGGCAAGTGCAACCGCCGTATTGTCTTCAGCGCGCATGAAGTCGAGCCAACCTCTGCCACCGCGATTGTTTGCATTGCGGAATGCTTCACGCGCACCGGCGCGATCGTCGCGCTCATAGCGCGATTGACCGACCAGAACCCAGGCCAGACCGGTGTTCTGCAGGCCGCCCTTGTTAATCGCCTTGATCAAGGCGTCCTCAGCTTCCGCCCATTGTTGCAGCTCGCTATAAGACCGGCCAAGACGCTCATACATCTTGCCGTCTGATGCCATTTCTGCAGCTTCTTCAATAACCGGAATTGCGCGGTCAAACTCACGCGCCACCTGGTACAGGTTGGCAAGCAACTCGAGTCGCTGATAGTTTTTCGAGATCCGACCCGCGTTCATTTCTTTTTCCAACGTCTTCGCGGCCACATAAGGGACGTCAAACGAGTTGTAGAAATTGACGATGCGCATCAGCTCATCTTCGGTTGTGAGCATTCCCCCGAGATACATCGCTTTTTGAACTTCGAACGCCTTGCGGTCTTCGCCGGCCTGGAAATATTCACCGGCAATCGCCTGCCACAATTGCGTATCGGTTGGATCACGCTCGAGCAGGAGCTCAAGCAACTCCGCCTTTTTCGCGCGGTTTCCGGTTTTGTCATAGAGGAAAATCAGGAAGTCATAGACCTGGCGCTCGGCGCCTGGGCCGTCGGCTTGCAGAACCTGCTCGGCCCAACGGAGCGCCTCAGGAAAGCGATCCATTTGCTGATACAGGACGGCCAGGGTCCATTTCTGGTTGCGATCCGGAACGCCGCCTGCGGCCATCCACTTATTGAAATAATCGAGCGCTTCTTCTTTTTTGTCGATCGAGAGATAAATCTGGGAGATATTGTAGAAGGTCGTTTTCTGTTCAGCGGGCGGAATATACCCGCGATCGATCGCTGTCAGCAGATCACGTACCGCGCCTTCATAATCCTCGGTTTCGATCTTGATCGCAGCGCCAAGACGCAAAGCGGCGCCTTCCTCGTAGCAATTGAGCTCCTGAGCTTTAAGCGCATTCAGCGCCACAAGGGCGGCTTGCGGATTGTCATTAACGATCAGCTCGGTCTCCGCCGTCAGATAGTTCTCCGCATTGGTCGAACTGAACTGGGTTTCTTCACAAGCCTGCGCGTTCGCGACGCCACTCCCCATGGCGACCATGAGGGCAACTGTAGCTGCACTCTTCATGACGTTCTTGATCATACTGTTTCACTCCTTTCCGCCTGTTTGGCGGTTGAACTCCTTTGAACCGGAAGTTCTCTCCGATTTCAAGCGCTTCAATCGATTTGTTGAAGCATTTTCCCCGACTTTTACAGCTTCAGTGTCTTATGGTTTCAGACGGAACTCAAGGGGATAGACCACGCCTGTCACAGTGACGGGCAGTCCATCACGGATTTGGGGCACAAATTTGACTTTCTGCACGGCTTTTCTAGCGGCGCTTTCGAACACCTGCTCTGTACAATTTGCCTGAACATTGAAGGGTTCTCCCCGAATAGAAACGCTGAGCGTGACGTCACACTCCCCTTCAATGCCCGCGACTGCAGCGCGCCGGGGATAGATCGGTATGGGCGGCGTCACCGGTTGCAGATTACGAATAGGGATCGCGCTGACGCGGTCCGGCAGGATCGGACTGAACTGGGCCGCTCCATACGCGGCCGGCGCAACCCCCTCATATCCGGAGATTGGCAATTTGACCTGGCTGATGTCCTTCACGAGGTTTGGGGGTCTTGGCGGCGGATCAATGGGATCGAGTTTTACCGGTCGAATATCCAAACGCTCAGGCGGCGCCGCGATCTCGACTTCCATATACGGTTCCAACTCATAAACCGTGAGCTCCGGAGGCGAGAAATCATCCACACCGACGAGATGATGCATCATCGTGAAGAGCGAAATCGTCATGATACCGGCTGGCAGGATGACGAGGCTCATTCGTTTCAGTTTGGCTCGACCTGATTTCCGATCCGGCACAGCAACTTTCACTTTTCGCATCACAGGCATCCTCCTCAACCAACCTGTTATAGTATTACTATATGTTATTCTATTACAATGTCAATCGAAAAAGAAAGGGGAGATTGCGAGACCTCCCCTACCCTGTTGATATTTGGCGATTTAATCTGCGAGCGTGAACTCGAGTGGATAGTCAACGTTACGACGCTCTGCGGCCTGCCCACGGATAATCTTCGGCGCAAATTCCACGCGGCTCACCGCGCGTTCCGCTTCACGCTTGAAGACCCGGTCCGTACAATCCGCTTCAACATTGTAAGGCTTTCCGCGCGTATCCACGTCAAATCTTACGTCGCAAGACCCTTCGATACCGCGTTCAGCCGCCCGGCTTGGATAAGTCGGCACTGGCGGACGAATTGGTTGGGCGTCGCGGTCTGAGATCGCGACCGGATCAATCGCCAGAGAATTCAGCCGTGTTGGCGGCAACTCACTTGGTGGTGCGCCCTGAATGTTCGGCGTCGGCAGATCGATATCTGATTTGCTGGCCGTCAGCTTCGGAGGCGGAGGTGGTTTGTCTGCATTGTTCAGTTTCCGCGGCTTGTTACGTGCACGACGCGTAACCGTTTCTTCCTGAGCTTCGGGTGTGATGCTTTCGAGATTGTATTCCCGGAGATTATCCGGCTCTTCGAAATCAGCACTGATCAACCACCCCATTCCGCGAAAGAGCAGAACGGTGACGATCGCAGCGACCGGCAGAACAACCAAACGAAACCATGGAGCATGAATCATGGATTATCTCCTCTAATTGTTGACAACCGAGAGCGGCACGCGCCCCAGACTGTCAATTTCGTTGACGATCTCCATTAGATCAATCAGCACCCCGGCTTGAGCTTCAGCATCGGCCTGAACAACCAAGCGCCCCTTTGGGTTATCTTCGCGAAGTTCGCGAATGCGGAACCCAACTTCTGACAT
>JANSXJ010000428.1 GCA_024743015.1 Hyphomonas sp.
GACCAGATAGACGGTTCGGTTGCTCATTTCATTCCTCTCCTTGTGCCAGGCGAAGGGTGAATTTGAAGGCGGCGCCACCTTTGTCGGACGGCGCGTACTCGATATCGGTGCCGTGGGCATCGAGAATCGTTTGGCAAATGGATAGCCCCAGGCCCATGCCATGGGTTTTTGAGCTGTTAAATGCATCAAACGGCGACGCGTCACCCTGACCCTGATAGCCCGGGCCATTGTCTTCGACGGTTATCACGGCCAGCCCGTCTTCCAGTTCTGCGCGGACCCAAACCTGGGGATTAGCCGTCTCTGCGAGCGCTTCGATCGCATTGCGAACCAGGTTTACGATGACCTGTCGCAACTGGAGCCGGTCGGCCAACAGAGCCGGGAAATCACCGGGAACGCGAGAGATGACTCGCGCTAATTGCCCCTCAATGCCAACCTTGGCCAGCGAAATCGCATCGTCAACGACGTCCTGAAGCTGGACTGACCGCAGATCGAGCTCTCCTCTGGAGACGTAGTCGCGCAGACGGCGAACGATTTGGCCCGCGCGGATGGACTGTGTCGCCGCTGCATCGAGGGCTTCCTGGATGAAAGACAGTGTTTCGGGGTCGGCTTGATCCAGCAAGTCGCGGGCAGCTTCGAGATAATTCGCGACAGCGGTCAGCGGTTGGTTGAGCTCGTGCGCCATCGCGGACGCCATTGTGCCGACGGCGCTCAGTCGTGAAAAGTTCGCAAGCTCAACCTGCATTTCGTTCAGCCGCAGCGCGTTTGCCTGCTGCTCTGACATGTCGCGTATATATCCGGTGAACAGGCGCCGCCCGTGAACATTCGCTTCGCCGATTTTCAGCTCCACCGGGATCGTATCGCCATTTGCAAGCTTGGCTTCGACGATTCGTCCAATGCCGATAATCTGTTTCTCGCCAGTCGAGAGGTAATTACGGATATATTGATCGTGGTGTTTCTCGTCTGCGCCCGCCATGAGTTGGGACACGTTGCGACCAGAAATGTCTTCAGCCTCGTAGCCGAACAAGCGCTCGGCGGCGGCACTGAAGGCGAGTATTTTGCCGGTATCGTCGATGACGATCATGGCGTCCGGGACGGAGGCCAGAATGGATTGCATCAGCAGCTCAAGAGACTCTTTGTCTCCATAATTACCGGAAGAATCCTTGAGAATGGGGGAAAGTGGCTCTGACATCAGCCAACCTTTGTAGCGGGCGTCAGGCATGGATCAATCCAATCAGGAAGCGACAGAGCGCCGCTTGGCAAATCGGTCGTAAGCTGCAAGCGACGCTACGATCAATCCCGCTGCCAACATGTAGCATCCCCAGCAATGAGCGCGTTCGAAAACGCTCGCATCGCTGAGCGCGATATTCAGCGTTTCGCCATTGCAAGTTGGTAGAGAGAGCAATGGAATTGAGCCCATATGCAGCCAGGTCTTAATGCTGCCGATCACAATCATCGCTGCGCCGAGGAGGGCTGTTCCAAAATTCGTCATGTCGAGAGTCCGCTCTGGTCCGTGTGTTTCCGTATTTACCGAGTGCGGCGCGCACGCACATAGGGGAAATCCCTTATTCAGGCCGTGCGCGGCCAAAGTTATGCATCGCCCGAGCTGAAACCGCCCCTTTTTGGGGACTTACGGAGGTGAATGTCGGCGATGACGGAACGGATTGGGGCCATACGGCGCGGAAACAATACCAGCATATTGGGGGTGGGTGCGCTGACTGGCGTATTCCTGTTCCTGGCCTTGCTGATGGCAACCTTTTCGAAGGATGCCGGGATGGAGTATCAGGCACTTACCTTCATGGTTTTAGGGGGTGTATTCCTGATCGGAACGGCGATGTGGGCCGGGGGGCTGGTAGATCGCGACCCGTTCGATGAATCCGAATATGAAAACACGATCGTCAAGTTTGGCGTTGCGGCCTCGATGTTCTGGGGGATTGCAGGCCTCCTTGTCGGCGTAATCATTGCGCTGCAACTCACCTGGCCAACAATATTCTATTTTCCTGAGCTTGGATGGACCAATTTTGGACGTCTTCGCCCGCTGCACACCAGTGCGGTGATTTTTGCGTTTGGCGGCAATGTGTTGCTGGCGACGAGTTTCTACGTCGTGCAACGCACCTGCCGGACCCGCCTCGCGGGCGGCATGTGGCCATGGTTTGTCTTCTGGGGCTACCAGATCTTCATCGTCCTGGCGGCGACCGGCTATCTCATGGGGATTACCCAGTCGAAGGAGTATGCCGAGCCTGAATGGTATGTAGACTTGTGGCTGACCCTTGTCTGGGTCGTGTATCTTCTGGTTTTCCTCGGCACGCTCTGGAAGCGTAAGGAACCGCACATCTATGTCGCGAACTGGTTTTACCTGTCCTTCATTGTGACCATCGCGATGCTTCACATCGTCAACAACCTGTCCATCCCGGTCAGCCTGACGGGCTCGAAATCCGTGCAAGTGTTCGCCGGGGTTCAGGATGCGATGACGCAGTGGTGGTATGGCCACAACGCGGTGGGCTTCTTCCTCACCACCGGATTCCTCGCGATTATGTATTACTTCATTCCGAAGCGCGTGAATCGGCCGGTCTTCTCCTACCGCCTGTCCATCGTCCACTTCTGGTCGCTGATCTTCATCTATATCTGGGCTGGACCGCACCACTTGCACTATACGGCTCTGCCGCAATGGGCTCAGACGCTCGGCATGACTTTCTCGATCATGTTGTGGATGCCGAGTTGGGGCGGCATGATCAACGGTGTGATGACCTTGTCAGGGGCGTGGGACAAGCTGCGCACAGACCCCGTCGTTCGGATGATGGTTGTCTCGCTCGCTTTTTACGGCATGTCGACTTTCGAAGGTCCGCTGATGTCGGTACGCGCGGTCAACTCGCTCAGCCATTACACAGAATGGGGCATTGGCCACGTGCATTCAGGTGCGCTCGGCTGGGTTGGCTATATCAGCTTCGGTGCGCTCTACTGTCTGGTGCCATGGCTCTACAAGAAGAAGGGCTTGTTCTCCAAATCTCTGGTCGAGTGGCACTTCTGGATCTCCACGATCGGCATCATTTTCTACATGGTCTCCATGTGGTTCGCCGGGATCATGGAAGGTCTGATGTGGCGCGCCTATAACGAGTATGGCTTCCTCGAATACAGCTTCGTGGAGACCGTTGAGGCCAAGCA
>JANSXJ010000315.1 GCA_024743015.1 Hyphomonas sp.
AAGGCGGCTGGACTAAAGCGCTTCAGCGAACTCTTTGCGGAGCGTCAGCAACGTGACCAAGAACTCGGATCGCAAGGAACGCGGCGATCCGCCTTTCTAGTGTCATTTGCTTGCTTCGCTTGCTGTAAGTCTTTCAAAAAGCCTTTTGTTTCAGATCGAACATACAAGTGCCCGCAATGCGCGCAAGAAATGGCCCATATGGGTCGATCATTTAAGGCGCCGGGTAGAACTGAGGTAGGGCAATGGAAAAAGGTTCAGCGGCTTTGGTCAGCGGGTTATCGCTTTCAAACTAATACGCGCAGGCAACATGTACCAGCATTCCCGAACAAGCTTCGCGATGTGGATGAGTGGATCAAGCAAAACCCCAGGCACCCTTTTCGGCTTCGTGAATTTTGGCCGAATGATTGATGTCTGCTTTCGGCGTCAAAGCGGACGTTACTCGAAAGTGGCTTATTCCCATCCGATCGGCGCTACCCAATCGATTCCTGCGCTATTGAGAGCCGATTTGATTGTATTCTTAAACGCGACGGATTCTGAACCGAGACAGCCAAAGTAGACGTTCAATTTATCTTCGCCCGCGTCATCTCTCCATCGGAGCAATATCCCAGATCGATGAAAGGTATACTCGGCCTCGTTATCTCGGTGGCCATAAGCATCAAACATGTATTGTCCGCACGTCTTTACGTCGGTCAGGTCTACTGTCCCCCGCGGGCGCAGCTTTTCCAATTCAACCATCAGCTGAGACGTCGCACGATCCTCAATCGTCACTTCGTGCCGTTTCGTCTGCCAAAAGCGATAGTGAGAACCCCAGTACCTTTTTTCGACGAACACCTCTCCATCAAAGTGTATAATTATCGTCGCGCTATCGCACCGTGCGCAATGTGGTCCTGGATATGTGCTGAGTATAATCCAATCGGAACTGCTCTTTGGTTTGACCGGATCACCCGTAGCACAAGCACCAACAAGAGCGGACATTAAAAACGCAAGCGAAATCGGACGTCTCATTCAGTCAGCGATACGATGATTGCTAAGACACCTCAATGACCGCATTCGGCGTCAAAGCGGACATCAGCACGGCGAAAAACTTATGCCGCCGATACCATTTCCGATTGAGTTGAACACGAAGCTGGTCACGCGTGCCTTGTTGGCCGCTATATCTATCATCAAAACCGATAGGCCACTTAGCAAGACTGAGTACGCCCAACCCCAATAGTTGCTGAATAAGACCGTCATCACCCAGTCTTGTCCCAAAGCATACCACGAAACTGCCATGACGGTGGCAATTGTGAGAGAAATGGAAATGGGAACTAGATGCGCTGCTGCGCGACCTCTGAATACTGACAACATCAGCGCCAATCCGAATGCTAGTGCGGTGCTACCGGAAAAGATTCTGAGGTCCAATCGAAGCTCCGTCATGACCGCGTCGTACTCACCCACGACTAAGTTTTCTAAACGATCGAGCGCCATCGAATGTCGCAAAATTGAGTTCTCATAGAAGTCTCGGACAGACCTGGCGGCCTCGTCTCGTCGCTCACAATCCAGTTTGCAAGCGGCCGCAAGAACATCGGCAATTAGCTCGTCAATTCCATCGTCTAAACTTTCGCGCATCTCATCTACTCGAGATTGCAAGCGGTTTGATATTCGCCCTGCAAACTCAGACACGCGTTCGGCCGTCTCGGAGTTCGCAACAGTGGCCAGTTGATCGTCCACCTTGCTTTCGATCTTCGACACGGCAAACTCGCGCGTGCGCTCGTCGAAATCTTTCGGGGCGAAAGTGATATAAAGAAACAGACTGGCGAACACTGCTGTGCCAATCATTGTCAAAATGATATTTGCGACCTGCAGTTGAGACAAAGTCATATATCAGCCTTCTTCAGACATATCAGCCTAATTGTTTTAGAGTTTTTGTCTAATGTCCCCTCCTGACCCAAAGCGGACGTTTGCTTTCGGCGTCGAAGCGGACATTCGAAGTCCTCTGTGTTTATCCACGTTATAGCCGCTAGTTTTTGTTCCGTTTGTGATGATGGTTTTAGTCTACAGTATAGGCAACCACATATTGAAAATCGTGCCATAGACACCGATTGCTGTTACTAATGTGGCCACCAAGACGAGCGTGGCCGCGGACGCTTTCGCAGTGTCGTATGAAGAAGATCGGGCGCGGTAATACGCTTCATAAATCGCAAGCGGAATCAGATAGGACCCGAATGTAATGGCGATGTCTGCCGGGCCTGACATGGACGCATTCATACCAACGGGTCCTTGCGCAATTGACAGCCAGCCCATGATTCCTACTCGGACGAACCAAACCCCGCTTGCTACCAGAAAAAACCTCATGGCCCAGCGTTGATGCAAGGCAATGTTTCGCCGAACCGCATAGGCGACCGTTGGCACCGCAAAAGCTAAGACCAAGACGCCATTCAATGATACCGATAGCGCGCTGATCGAGGACAGCTGAGTGCCTCTCACCCAACCCAACCAAAGTCCGCCGAGCGCCAGTAGGCACGCGAGCAGAACGAAAACACGGCCAGACATCCGATGCACCCTGGGCGCGCGAGATCGGATTTGAGGGATGAGTTGTATCAAACCGGACACCGTCATCACCGCGGCCAACACAACATGAATTGCGAACATCATATTTCCCATGATGTCGCCTTCTTTAAAACCATCTATAAGCGCTTTATCGTTCCAGGCGGCAAAATCTCCAGAGAAGGTTCGCGTGTAGTAAAACGCAATGATGAAAACGACGAAGGCCAGTTGTCCGATTGCTGCGACCGTAAACCAAGCCCGACCTGACCAGTGCAGGAATTGGCGAGCCGTCACAAAATGAGGCGCGGTTGAACTAATTGTGTCTGACATGTTGGAGCCTTTGCGAGCGGAATTGATCATGCGCTGACAAAGAGAGAACGGCGCCGATTTCGTCTTGCCGATTTCGAAAAAGGCCATCATTTTATGGTGTGGAGACGCTTTTTTTTGAGAATCTCCGTTGAGGGTACCTAGAAATGGATCAACCCAGTTTAGAGTCGCCGAATGCACCAAGGCGTTGGTTGCGCTTGTGGACCTCGCATCACCTTGATGTTGTTGCAGGCGCCTTCTGGCTGTCCGTCACGTCGTACCTAATATCTTCCGCTTGGGATTTTGGGGTATTGGATGTCCTCATCGGATTGGCTGGAACGGCATCATGCGGGTTCTCTTGGCTTCTGGCCCGCGCGCTCTTTCGTTCAGACGCCGAACGAGAGACTTGGCCATTACTGATCGTCGGTGGGTTGATCGCGACTGGGGTATTGCTCGATCTGTATGACGATTCACGGGGCACTCCAGGATTAGCGGGATACATATTCGGTACTGCGTCGAGTGTTCATTCTTTGCTCAGCTCAACTGTCCTCTTATTGACCTTTGTAGAAGCATGTCTCGGTTATCGGCCTGATTTGCGAATGCGTGAAAAGCGATTTCGCATATTTTTTGTTGCAGGCTATTCGAGCTTGCTTGGTGTCGCGGTCCTTTGGCTAAACGGTGCCCCCGAGGGCTCTTGGGCGGAACAGGCCTCGGCTCAAATAAAGATGCTTTGTGCCATTCTGGCGATCGGCCTGAGCATTTGGGCCTGGCAGTTTAGGCGCCTGTCTCCGCTCCCGCGGCCGAAACGACGACAACGCCGCACGATCAATGTGTCATCTGAAGATCAGGCGCTTGCCGACCGCATTTTGCAGCAGCTCGAGCGAGAAAGGCTATATCTGGAGCCGGAATTGAAAATTGCTGACTTCTCGAGGCGAATTGGCGAAACAAGTCATCGCGTAAGTGCTAGCATTACTGGTGTGCTTGGGTTTCCGAACTTCAATGCGCTTATCAATCAATTTCGAATAAACGCTGCAAAGCAGGAGCTTCAATCACTTGAAGCGCGCGAAAAGTCGATTTTGGCAATCGCGCTTGATGTCGGCTTTTCCTCTATCGGCCCGTTTAATCGAGCTTTTAAACGTGAGACGGGAATCACCCCAAGTGACTTTCGCAACAAGCACGCGCTATCGGAACCGTAAGAGTGGGATTGTCAGCGGAAAGTGAGCTTTAACTGACCTGCTCTACCTTGATTCAATGAACAAGAACCCATTTCGCTACTTCAAAACATCGCCTGAGATCATCCAACTTGCAGTGATGATGTATGTTCGTTTTCCGCTCTCTTTGCGCAATGTCGAAGATCTGCTCCATGAACGCGGAATCGAGTTTGCCATGAGAGCGTGAGGCTCTGGGTCGATCGCTTTGACCCAATCTTCGCCGGGAAGATCAGAACGAAGAGCGCCTCGTACATGCGACAGCATACTCAGTGGCAATGGCACTTAGATGAGGTCTTCGTGAAGATCAACGGTGTCCAGTATTACTTGTGGCGCGCCGTCGACCACGAGGACGAAGTCCTGGAAAGCTCCGTCACCAACACCCGGGATAAGCAGGCTGCTGGTTCCTTTTTGAAGAAAGCGATGAAACGATACGGCGCTCCGAGAAAGGTCGTCACCGACCGGCTTCGCTCG
>JANSXJ010000363.1 GCA_024743015.1 Hyphomonas sp.
GAGACGGTTATCGCTGGAGCATTCAAGCACTCCCCGAGAGCCGGAAGCGCCGCCGCGCCTGTTACAAACTGTCTGCGATTGAACATCAATTATCCTTGTTCATGGGTCGCTCTGATTCGGAACCGTTAGCAGGAATAATCCAGTTTGCTCCGCTGATTTCTCCGCCGATAAGTTCACTTACGGCGCGGTCCGCGACTTCGACTCCGACCCGCGCCATATTCGCGAAATCATCGAGGCCATTATTGGCAAATCCCTTGCGTGTCCGGTGAATGTTAAACTGGGTCGAGAAGGATTGACCAAAAGCCGCCTCGATCCCGTCCTTGCCAATCATAAAGCCCAGCAATCCACCCCACGTCGCGGCTGGATTATCCGAGTCCCATCCGCAAAGGGTTGCGATCTTGATCGTTTCCTTGATGTCGCCCTCGCCGTAGAACAGGCTGATCAGGCTCGCACCGAAATTGATCCCCGAGGCAAAACAGCCATTACAATACAATCCGCGCGACGAGACGTCATAGCCGTCTGCTTGTTGCACCTGGTAGCGTTCGTACAGCCTATCTCGCGCCGTCTCCCAGGGCGCGCCGGACTCGTATTGGGCTTTGACGAAATCATACATGGCCGCCGTATACGACCCCTCCGGCAGGTGGGCGCGCGCCACCGCCGCCATCGATTGCAGGCTTTCCTTCAACGACTGGTCATCCGGCGCAATTGGCGCCAAAGCATGGAGGATGACGTAAAACTCAGCGGCGAGGACTGCTTCGCCTCGAGCTGATGTACGGATCGGCAGATGCGCCATCTGCAATGCGATGTCGGGTCGCCCGGGCGTGTACAGTCCAAATATCTCGGTCGTCAGCTGAGCATCAATCATGTCCCAATGCGCGTTGTTTTTTGGATCGCTTGTCTCCGGGGGCGCTATACCAGCCAGCATGAGCTCATGCGCGCGTTGATTGGAGACCCATAAATAGTTCTGGAACCGATCCTCGTCCGGGCCATAGGGCGTCGGCCGGGTTTCGTCATAAAAGTGCGCAATCCAGGCGGCCCGAATTTGATCTGGCGACAACAAGCTCGTTTTGTACGCGTGCAGCGCCGATTGATAGATGTACTCAATATCGGTGTCGTCATCTGCGCCCCAAACTTCGTCCGGACCGCGCAAAACAAAATCGATCGTGGGCGACAAATCACTCGGGGTGTCTGCCCAAATTGCTGGTAGATCTGGGCCGTTCCAATCCTCACGTGTATAAAATACGCCGTGCGGACCTTCGCCGCCGATCTTGTCCATCTCGGTGACCAGTCCCGTCCAGTTGCCAATCGACTGCCCCAACCAGAATCCATGCATGCGGTCGGCATATCGTTCGCGATCGATGACAATCTGCACTGGCTCAGATGTCGCTCGACCCTCTTTGTGCTCAGCCGAGATTGCTGTTTGGCGCGGCGGCGCGACGCAGCTCGATAAGCAAAGACATAGCGTTGCGAAGATCCAAACAACCATCGAGAATTGTAGTGTCGAGTATGGGTTAATTCGCATGCGTTGAACACTTTCGTGTTTAGGAAGATCTCGATTGTGTGCGCTCTCGAAGCTAATCAAATTACAGACTACCTGTTCTTTTTCAGCTATAGAAGATCATTCAGGAGATGCTGAGCTGACGCATCACGTCAATATATTTGTCGCGAAAGCGTGAGGTGCTCCAGCGATGATGTCAGACTGTTGCGAATTGGACTTTTGTGCCGCGGAAGGAGCATCTCCTATGAGAGACCAGCTGGGACAGCTACTGGTGCAACCGTCCTCGCTTTGTTGAATTCGCGCATTCGGCCTAAGACATCCACGCCGACTTGAGCATAGAGATCGAGCAAATCTACCAGAACCCAGTTTTCACGGATCAAGCCATCCTCCAAACGCCAGAAATCCAGACTTCTAAGGAGGACTTCCCTGTTTGCTGGCGCAATCCCCATCCATCCGTCGCCCGACAATGTCAGGCGCATGTTCGGCCACCCTGTTTCGCAAACATAATCGCCCTCGCCCACCCAATGCGAGCGTAAATCCCCCATCTCATCGAGTTTGCGGTCAGGCATGGCGCGCAAGAATGGAATCTGATGCCAATTTCTAAAGCCAGAAATGCCTCGTCCGGTCCCAATTCCCGCAGGTCCGTACCAATTAAAACGCGGATGCCAATATTTGCCTAGATTCATCACATTAGGGTCGGGGTCTTCAGGATGTTTACAAAGATCGGTGAGCATCGCCACGACATGGTCTAAAGCTTTGATCCCATCCCCTTCGACTGCCAACCCGTCGCCGCTCATCGGCGCGGGCGTGCAGAGGAATGCGCCTAATTGCGGCGCCATTGGCCACGCCCGCGCCTGCATCATGAGCTCAGGGATGTCCCATATCGCCTGCATTTCGACAATCCTGCCATCCTCTACACGGAAGAACTCATGATAGCGCATGTGCGCCAAATGACCGGTCGGTGGAGTATCCAGGAATGGCGCGACGAATGTGCCCATATAGTTGCCCATAGTTCCGATCCAGTGCTGACCTTCCGGGGTCGTGCCTGCCACAACAATGAGGTCACGGCGTTCCAGATCTGGCATCGCCTCAAGTAGAGGCATGTAGCACCGTTCATACAGGTCATCAGGTCCGCTCAAGGTCCCAAATGGAAAGCACATTTGCAGTTTGGCATCGGAGCGCATCAGATCTGACAGGCTTTGCCTCAATGAGGTCTTCTCAGCGGCCTGCGCGGATTTTTGGAAAGAAGAGAGCATAGCTTTCAATTCATGAACGTGCATTTCAAAGTATCCTGAAGCATGGAACGCTGCGCTGAATACACGCAGTTCATTTGAACACGTGCAACTGACCTCAACCAGATAACAAGATTGCATTCGAAGTCAAATGCGATAGACGTGATACTCAGAGAGGACCCACATGACCGCTATTTGCAATGCCAAAACGATCGTTCGTGCGCACATGTCAGCATTCGACGCAGCGCCGAACCAACAGCTCATCGAAGTTGGCTGCGCCACGTTGAGTGCAGATTTCTCCTGGCGCAGTATGCATCCGTTTTATGAGAAAGCGGGCCCCCATGATGTTGTCACTGAATTCTGGCTTCCGCTGCGCCACGCCTTGAAACACTTGCAACGGCGAGAAGACATCTTCTTTAGCGGCTTGAACGATGTCGATCATGGCGCAAGTGTCTGGACCTGTAGCATGGGTCATTTTGTCGGCCTTTTTGACGCTGATTGGTTAGGAATCCCACATACTGGGCGTCTCGCACATCTGCGCTACGCGGAATTCATGCAAGTGCGGGACGGCAAGATTGTAGAGAGCGCGCTGTTCTTCGACCTGATCGGTTTTATGCACCAAGCTGGCGTCTATCCGCTCCCCCCGATGACCGGTTCATACTTTGTCTATCCGGGACCGCGTTCTCATGATGGTATCCTATTGCAACCGCAGGACGCAGGCGAGACGTTGAAGACGGTGGGACTCATGAACCGGATGATTGCCGATCTTGATTCGATCAACCACCTCACGGAAGAAAAATGCCCTCCTGAATTACTGGCAAGAACATGGCACGAGAACATGGCGTGGTATGGTCCTTGCGGTATTGGCGCCAGTTACACGATCGAGCGCTATCAGGAGCAACACCAGCATCCATTTCGTCGTAATCTTGCGGATAAGACCTATCATGGCCACGTCGCGCGGATCGCGGAGGGAGCCTATGGCGGATTTTTCGGTTGGTCCAATTTGAGCAATCGCAATACGGGTGGGTTCCTCGGTTTGCCGCAGGCGGCAGACCCCAGCGAAATGCGCGTCGTGGATGTCTATCGCCGTGATGGTGACAAGCTCGCTGAAAACTGGGTCTTCATCGA
>JANSXJ010000032.1 GCA_024743015.1 Hyphomonas sp.
ATATTGTGGGTCATGTAGAAGGTGCCGCGAAAAACGATATTGGCGATCGCATCGAACCCGCGAATGGAAAGGTCTTCCGTGCGCGAAATGAAGTTGCCGGCGGCATTGTTCACCAGGCCAGTCAGCGCGCCATGGTTCATCCAGATCTTGTCCGTCATGTCATTAATGGCTTCGGCCACGCGGATATCACAGGCATGCGGAACGACAGTCCCACCATGCGCGCTCATGAGCTCGTCTGCAGTCTCCTCGCAGACGCCGCCGCGGCGACCACAAATATGAACTTCGGCACCAAGCTTTAAAAAGCCCTCCGCCATCTCCTTACCGAGGCCCGTACCGCCCCCGGTGACAAGAACGCGCTCGCCCTGCATCAAGCCATCGCGAAACATGAGTTGAGACATATCCATAATTCTTCCCGCCTTTTGATTTGTACCGGAGAGGATAGAGCAAACCTTACTTACGGAAAGGCAAGCTCACCAATCGCCAGAGCAACCAGAGCGGCAAGACAAAAGTCGCCCCAGCCAAAGCGGGCTTCCAGAAATTGCGCGCCGCCCAGCCCGCCAGGCCAGCAACCGATTGCAGGAAGCGCTGCATCGCACCGATCACGTTCACGTCCGGTGAGGCCGGGTCGAACTCACTCGCCAGTACAAAGAACCCGACCAACACGCAGAGCAAAGCGAGCTTGATCCATCCCCACCAGCTAATGCCCAGCAGGCGCAGAAGAATATGACGCTTGGTCTTGGGCAGTTTGCCCGTCTTGGCGGCGGTCTCGCCAATTGATTCCAGCGCCGGGTCGGTCACGGCCTAGGCGACCTCTTTGACGATCTCGACCTGATGCGGATACGGGATCGAGATGCCCTGCTGATCGAAGGCTTCCTTGACCTGCCTGGTAATATCGAACTTAACGTCCCAATAATCGCTGGCATTGACCCAGTTTCGCGTCGCAATATCGACGGAGCTATCCCCCAGATTCACGACTTTCGCAAACGGCTCGGGATCTCGCAGAATGCGCTTGTCCGCATCGACGATGGACTTGATGATGCCAATGGCCTTGTCGATATCGTCGCCATAATCGATGCCGAACGTGACATCCACCCGGCGGGTCGCATAGCCGCTATAATTCTTGATCACGCCATCAATCGCCTGGCTGTTCGGAACCATGATCTGGACATTGTCTGGCGTAGCGAGAACCGTCTGGAAGAGATTGATATCCTTGACCGTTCCGGCCGCTCCTGCCGCTTCGACGTAATCACCAAGTTTGTAAGGCCGGAAGATCATGATCATCACGCCCGACGCGATGTTGCCCAGCGCGCCCTGCAAAGACAGGCCAATAGCGAGCGTCAGTGCACCGAGTACGGCAACAAAACTCGTCGCAGGAACGCCGAAAACCTGCAGGACCGCGATAAAGACCGCAGCGGTAACCGCCCATCGCACCATAGATCCGAAGAAGTTACCGAGCGTATCGTCGATATTCTCCTGCTTCAGCGCAATTGAGCGTACGAGACCGCCAAGCCATCCCGCCACCCGCAAGCCAATGATTAGAACTACCAGCGCGCCAACGGCTTGGGCCCCAAAACCGACCACTTCATCGCCATAATCAGCCCACAGCTTTGCAAAATCGATATTGTCCATGATCTACCCTTTAGGACTTGAATTGGAATTGAGGCGCCACCGCCCAGGATCGGGTCGCCCGCGATCCGGGATGAGGCGCTTGTTTGAAATAGGAATAACCGCTTCGCGGGTCATCGCAAAGACCATCATGCCGCCATCGGGGAAACACGGCGCATAAGCCTCATCCAATACGTTGAGGCCGCCAGTAAACGCGCCCAGCGCCGGCATGATCAGCCGCTGTCCATCGGTGACGAAGCAGGAGCGGCGCAATGACCGCACACGGCTCAGCACTTTCGCACAGGGATGCAGGTGCCCCGCGATCTCGCCAATCTCGCCGGTTGGCTCATGACGAAAGACGAGATCGTTCACGCGAAGGACTTTCGCTGCGCGTCCGCCGAGCTCTTTGGGAGGATCAGGATCATGGTTTCCTTCGACCCAGACCCAGTCTGTCGCGGATGTCAGCGCTTTGATCCGCGCTGCATCGCGATCGACCATTCGCCATTCCGCATCGCTATCGTGAAAACTGTCTCCGAGCGAGATGATGCGTTCGGGTCGATAGGCTTCGACCAGGGACTCAATCTCTGCCAGGGTCGCGCTCGTATCGTATGGCGGGATCAATTGGCCCGCCGCCGCGAAGCTCGATCCTTTTTCAAAATGCAGATCCGACACGATCAACGTGCGCTGCGCCGACCACCAAAGCGCACCAACCGGCAGCGGGGTCAGCATTTCACCGCGCACATGAAGATGCGTCTCTCTCATTTGTTTTTGGGCCGCAGCACTCATGCAGGTACCCTGACGCGCACCGCGAGCAGGGTCAATTCAGCAGTTTCAGGTTTCCGTGTGGTCATACCAAAATACCCATGGTCACCCCAAAAATCTGCGTTACCTTATCCGCCGAGCACACGAGTCGATAGCAACTGCAGCGAAGCCTCACGGGAGCAGGATCATGAAACTGATCAGCGATGAAATTCTTGTCGACAATGGAGCGCAAGATCCGGTTCATCCGATGACTTACCCGATGATCGAAACGGATTTCGCGCTGTGGAACCCGAATTCCTGGACGCGCGGACATCCTTACGACCTCTACAAAAAGATGAGGACGCAGGCTCCGGTCATGTGGTCGCAAATGCCGCGCGGCGGCTCGGGGTTCTGGTCGGTCTCGCGATATGACGACATCAAGACTGTAGAGCTGGCACCGGATGTTTTCTCATCCCAGCGGGGCGGCATCAATCTCGCTGTGGCGGATCGCAAGCACTGGCGTCCGGAAATCCTGGTTCGCGCTGCGATGGATAATCTGATCTCCATGGATGAACCTCATCACATGCAGATGCGGATCCAACAAAAGGACTTTTTCATCCCGGCCTATGTGAAAGAACTTCGTGAGAAAGTCAGCAAGAAGGTCGAATCCCTCTGCGATGATCTGGAAGAAAATGGCCCGGTCGTGGACTTCGTCAAAGTGTTCTCGAACCAGCTGCCGCTTTACACCTTGTGCGAAATGCTCGGGGTCGATGAACAAGACCGACAAAAAATCGTACACTGGATGCACTATCTGGAGATGGCCAGCCAGTTCATGGCGAACCCACTGCGGACTTTCCTTGGAGAGCCCCTCTTCCCGCTTCGGTTCAAGAAAGTGGTTGAAGAAATGTTCGCTTACGGCGCTCGCGTCATGGCCGACCGCCGCGCCAATCCGCGCGAAGACCTGCTCACGGTGATTGCGCACTCGAAGATGGATGGTGAGCTCTTGCCACAAGAGTATCTCGATGGGTCGTGGCTGCTGATCATTTTCGCTGGCAATGACACGACACGCAACTCGCTCTCCGGCACGATCAAGCTGATGACGGAATGGCCCGATCAACGCGCCATGGTGCTGGACGATCCATCCATGATCTCGCGCATGGCGGAAGAGTCGCTGCGCATGGTCTCCCCTGTGAAACACATGCGCCGAACGGCTATGGAAGACACGGAGATCAATGGCCAGAAAATCGCCAAGGATGAGAAAGTGGTGATGTGGTATGGCGCGGGCAATCGCGATCCGGATGTGTTTCCAAATCCCGACGTGTTCGACATGACGCGCGACAATGTCGACAAACACATAGCCTTCGGACATGGCGTCCACAAATGTCTCGGCTCACGCGTTGCGCAGATGCAGCTCCGCGTCGCCTATGAACACTTGTTCGACCGCTTCCCGAACATCGAGTTTACCGGCGACATCAAATATGGCCCGAACGCCCTGGTTCACGCGATCTCGAAGCTGAAAGTAAACCTTTATGGCAAAGGCAATAGCCGCCCGACCAAGGTGCAAGTGAAGAAACTCGAAAAGGCCTAGGCCGACGCTTCAAAGACCGGCCACCTGTCGACAATCTGACCGCCTTCATAGACCGCAATATCGCCGAACTGCAAAAACACGGCTTCGCTCTGATGAGGTCGCAGGAAGACAAACTCGTCTGCCTTGATGTCGAGGTCCGGCCCGCCATTCAACATTTCCTGATTGGACGAACGCCCAAATGTCGGATTGTAGCTGAGGCCCGGCGGATCGACCGGATCTGCGAGCCAATGCCCGCCATAGATGAAGACCGTTTTGCTATAGTTCGGATCCCAGGCGCGCTTCGCGCCATCCGCGAACTCCAGTCCCGGCATGCGGGTCGTGGGCAACGATTTGATCACGGGCGTGGCGATGAAACTCGCTGGCAGATGCGGCTCCAACAGGTCGCTGTCAAAGTGGGTTGGCTTGACCAGGCAAGACCCGGCCGAAATCTCATTCGCGACCTCGGTGTCTTCGTAATAGCGATACGTCGGGCTCCCCGCCGCATTGCGTGTCAGCCCGCGCATCGTGTTTTCATCAAACACGCTTGCCGCTTGATCGAGCGCGTCGCGATACGTCTTCCAAGCTCCTTTCAGCGCCTTGTCGCGCCATCCGAGCGTTGTTGGCAGGGCCGGGATGTGCGGCTCGTAACCCATGAACCCCGCAAACTCGAGATTTGCATCCGCGCGGATCGCCTCGAGCGCAGCTTGCAGGTCAGCGCCCGGCTCGAATCCGCCGCGATGCAAACCAACATCCAGCTCGATATTCATGCGCAACGTCCGATCAAGTGCGCGGGCGAGTTCGGCATATTGCGCGAGGCGGTCATTGCTATCGATCAACCATTGAACATTCTCAGCAGCTGGAGCGTCCACCTCCCCAAGTGATTCAAAATAATTGCGCGCAGCCTGAACTGGCAAAGGCTTTCCCAGAAGCTGGTTGGCATCAGGCATGGCCTGACTCAGCGAGGTGAGCATGGGTTGATTGAATGTCATCAGACGGTCAGTGCCGGCGCGTCGACGAATGTGATCGATCAAGGCCAGAGAAGGAAGCGACTTGGCCACAATCCGATATCCCATTCCGTCAGGCAGATGCCCGACCAAAATGTCGATATTGGCATTCAATCGCGCCCGATCGATCACCAAAGTCGGGGTCGCAATATTCGCGTCGGTCAGCGCCGTCTGAACGTCCAGAAAGTAGGAATCGCGCGGCCCGCTTCTATCACCCGGTTTCGACATGAGAGTGCTCACTCCTACAATAGCAGCGCCGCCAAGGAACAGGTTTCGGCGGTTGAGTTCAAGCATTGAACGGTTCTCCAAACAGCTCGGCAAGGTGCGGATTCAGGAACTTGCCATCCGGATCGAGGTCCCGTCGAAGGCTTATGAAATCCTCAAAGCGCGGATACAGCTGAGCGAAATCATCGCGCTTCAATGAATGCCACTTGCCCCAATGTGGTCGCCCGCCATGCGCTCGAAAAATCGGTTCGAAATCACTGAAGAAATAGTCAAAACGTTCATCAACGGCTGCATGGATCGCGATCGATATTTTCGGGCCGTCATTAAACGGGCTGAGCCAGGCATCATCCGGCGCAATCAAACGGATTTCCATCGGAAAGAAGGCATCCTTTCGAGCATCCATCTTTGCGATGACTTTACGGAGCGCGGCGATCCCCTCGCTCTTCGGCAAGTGGAATTCCATCTCATTGAACTTGATCGGGCGCGTTGTCGCCAGGAGCTCCATGGATGCGTCGCTGACATCCTCCAGCACGCCGCTCGGCAGCGCAGACTTCGCAATTTTCCGCCGCAGCCACGGCCACCAGCCAAACTGGTCGCGTAGGGTTTTCAGCCCTTCCAGTGTCTCATCATCTTCAGAGGGTTGCACGCCGGTCACATCTCCCTCGTGCAGATCGTGACTGAGCGTCGCCGCGACCCCCGTGCTTGGTAGATAGAACATTTCAAAGTTGCGGTGCGCGGCCGCGCGGGCTTCCAATTCATCCAGCACCAGATCGATCGGCTCGGCCCTGACGATACGGCGAAGATTGAAGGCAGGGATTGTCCGAACGCTGTATGATGTGATGACGCCGAGCGCGCCCAGAGAAACCTTGCCAGCGGCGAAGAGATCCGGATTGCTGGTTCGGGATATGTCGAGCACTTCTCCAGCCGCCGTCACCAGCCGGAACGCCTCGATATAATCATGCAACGCCGTCAGTGTTTCGCCAGTGCCATGGGTGCCAGTCGAGAACGACCCGGCAAGCGTTTGATCGACAATATCCGGCAAGTTTGGGAACGCGCGTCCTAATTCCTGTAATTTGGCGGCCGTCTGAAACAGAGTGGTTCCAGCTCCAAATGTGGCGATTCCCGTCTCCGGATCATAAGCCTGCAAGCCTGAGAGATAGCTGACGTCCAGAATGACCCCTTCGCTCGGCACAAGGCCCGTGAAGGAGTGGCCGCTTCCGCGCGGGCGAACTCGATACGGGGTGGCGCGTATAAACTCCGCCAGGTCTGCTTCGGATTGCGGTGATGCGAGCTGCATCGGGGTGGCGCGTTGAGCCCCTGCCCAGTTCATCCAGGCTTCCTCGCCCGCCGGGGCTTCCGGATAGTCCGGGGAATACCCCTCACGCTCGAAGTTTCGCATGCCCCAGGCCACGTGCTGACCAACAGGAATCGCTGCCGCGACGCCAAGCCCGGCCCCGACCTGCAATAATCGTCGTCTTGATACGCCCATGGTCTCTCCCTCCTCGCAAGGGTCATGACAGATTCTGATGGCAGCCCTGTCAAGTATGCCCCGAGGGCGGCAAGACCCCGCGCTCTTGCGCTCAGCCGCGGCAGCCGATTAGGTGGCACGACGGCGATGAGAAAGGGATGGGTATGAGACTCGTAACCATTGGAGTGGTCTGCACGATACTGGCCGCCTGTTCCGGTCAACAGGAAATGGATCCAGCTCAGATGACAGATCCGCAGACGTCCGTAGAGCGCCCGGCTCCGGTAACGACCGAAGACCGGTTCGCGATCCTGGCGCTGGATTGCATACACCGCGAATACCCAAACAAGATTGCACATGTGCTGCAATCTGCTCAGGATGCCCGCCCACCGCGCGAGCTTACTCCGGCTTTCTATGGGTGTTTTGATTGGCACTCATCTGTACATGGCCACTGGTTATTAACCCGCCTCCTGACCGTTCAGCCGGATGGCGTCTACGCGGAAGAGATTCGCACCGCGCTGGCCAAGAGCTTCACTGAAGAAAACATGGCGGGAGAACTAGATTATTATACGGCAGAGGGTCGCGGCTCATTCGAACGGCCCTATGGCATCGCGTGGTACCTTCAATTGGTTGCGGAACTTGAAGAAAGCGATGATCCGCAATTGAGCGAGTGGCGCGAGACGCTGCGTCCGCTTGAAGATGCGATCGTCGACAAAGTCCGCGCCTGGATGCCAAAACTGTCCTACCCCATTCGTCTTGGCACCCACAATCAAACCGCCTTCGCATTTGGATTGATGCTCGACTATGCGCGTACGGTTGGAAATGACGAATTCGCAAATGAGCTCGTCCAGAAGAGTCTCACCTTTCACCAGTCTGATGTGGATTGTCCGCTTGCTTACGAACCGTCCGGTGAAGACTTCCTTTCGCCATGCCTGATGGAGGCCGACCTGATGCGCCGGGTCATGCCACAGCAGGATTTTGTTGTCTGGCTGGGATACTTCCTGCCGCAGATTCCCATAGATGGGCGCGCCGACTGGCTGGAGCCGGGCATTGTCCTTGATGCCTCGGATGGCAAGCTGGTGCACCTTGACGGTGTGAACCTCTCGCGCGCCTGGGCGCTGGAAGGCATTGCCAGCGCTTTGCCCGCAGATGATCCCCGCATTCCGGCATTGATGGCTGCGCATGCTGTGCACCGCGACGTCGGGGTCGCTGCGGTCTCGGACGAGCATTATTCAGGCAGCCACTGGCTTGCCAGTTTCGCAACCTACCTGACCACCCGGCGCGGTATTGCCGATAGCGGAGCCGGTGAATGAAACTAAACTTCGGTCCCGGAGTTCTGGTCGCCGCGGCGTTTATCGGACCCGGCACAGTCACAGCTTGCACGCTGGCGGGTGCGAACTTCGGCTTCGCCCTGATATGGGCTTTGGTCTTTGCTACGATCGCGACAATCATTCTGCAGGACATGGCGGCAAGGCTGGGCGCGGGAGCTGAAATGGGTCTCGGCGAAGCGCTTATGAAAAGCGCGCCCTCGCCGGCCGTAAAGTGGGCAGCTGGCGGCCTTGTCTTTGCGGCCCTCCTGATTGGAAACTGTGCATATGAAGGCGGCAATCTCGCGGGCGGCGCTCTCGGACTGGAAGCGCTTCTGGCGGGCGCATCTCCGGGTCAGAACACGCTCGTAGCGGCGCTCGCAATGCTCGCGGGTGTTGCCGTCCTGGTCGGGCGCTACCAATTACTGGAGAGACTACTTGTCGGGCTGGTTCTGGTGATGAGCGCAGCCTTCATTCTCAGCGTGATCTTTACGCGCCCCGATCTGGGCGCACTTTTCAGCGGATTTTGGCCACGCATTCCAGACGGTGGCACCCTCACGGCGATCGCGCTTATTGGCACGACAATCGTACCCTACAATCTGTTTCTGCATGCGGCGGCAACCCGCAAAAAATGGCCAGGCGGCAACGATACCGGAGAGGCGCGCAAGGAATCCGCCGTCGCAATTGGCCTGGGTGGTCTCGTCTCGATCTTCATACTCTCCACTGCCGCGACAACACTTTTCAAGACCGGGCTTGAGGTCAGCAATGCCGCGGATATGGCGCGGGCAATCGAACCTGCGTTTGGCGAAGCCGCGCGTTATCTTATCGGAATCGGCCTCTTTGCGGCGGGACTGACATCCGCCATCACCGCACCGATGGCAACGGCGTTCGCCCTAAGCGAAATAATCGGCGGTGATGAGGCGCGTAAGTCAAAACTATTCCGTGGCACAGCTTTGCTTGTGATCATCGTCGGCGCTGCCATTAGCCTCTCAGGAATCCGCCCAATCGAAATGATCCTGATCGCGCAATATGCCAACGGTCTGTTGCTTCCGTTGATGGCGGCTTTCCTGCTCTACATCATGAACCGCAAGGAATTACTCGGCGCACACGCAAACTCGCTTGCTGCCAACCTCGCCGGAAGCGCAATTGTCCTGATCACGTTTGGATTGGGTCTGCGGTCTATCCTGCGCGCGGCGGGTGTGATGGGATGAGCAAGCGGATCGACCTCAATGCAGACCTGGGTGAAGGGTGCGATTTCGACGCCGAACTGATGTCCGTCGTGACCAGTTGCAATATCGCCTGCGGAGGCCACGCCGGAGACGAAGCTTCGATGCGGACCGCGCTAAGCCTGGCCAAAGCGAACGGAGTCGTGGTCGGAGCTCACCCGTCTTTCCCGGATCGCGAAAATTTCGGGCGCACAAAATCGAGGCTGTCAGGTGCCGACCTGGAAGTCTCATTGACCGAGCAAGTCGACGCGCTCAAGCGCATTGCGGCCAAATTTGGCGTACCAATCGCACACCTCAAACCACATGGCGCGCTCTACAATATGGCGGCCGTCGATGATGACCTCGCCCGCAGCATCTGCACCGTTTTGCAGCAAACTTTACCGGGTGCTCGATTGATGGGACCTCCGCAGTCCGAGCTACAACGACAAGCCGGAATACGCGAAATCAAATTTATCGCCGAAGGCTTTGCTGATCGCGCCTATGAAGCTGACCGACAGCTGCGCGACCGCAAGCTGGACGGCGCCGTTTTTCACGATCCGGAAGCGCAGGTTGCGCAAGCGACAAACATCGCCTTGAGACAAGAAGTGACGACCCATGATGGCAATACAATCTCGTTACCAGTGCAGAGTCTTTGCGTTCACGGGGATACTCCCGGTGCGTTTGAGGCGGCAAAAGCCATTCGCGCGGCACTGGAAGCACAGAATGTCCTGATATGCCCGCCCGACTGATCCCCACACGCATTGCTGACGATGTCTTCGAGTTACAGGTCAGAACACCGGGCGAGGCACAGAGCCTCGCTGCGGTGCTGCGTGAGGTGGCGCCTGCAGAGGATGTCGTCGCCGGGCTCGATCGGGTGGCCATCCGCTTCCACCCCTCGCGCGCACATCAAGTCGAACGTGCGCTTCGAGACGTGACCGCAGAGAACAAAACCACGCCTGGCACCGCACCTCCGATTGAAATCGGGATATCCTATGGCGGAGAGAATGGCCCGGATCTCACCTCTGTCTGTGAAGCGCTCAACCTCTCTACTGATGCGTTCATAGCCAGCCACACGCAGCGCGTTCACACTGTTGAAATGATCGGTTTTACGCCAGGTTTTTCCTATATTTCTGGGTTGCCCGAGGAGTTTAGCGTACCGCGCCTCGCATCGCCGCGCCCTCGGGTGCCGGCGGGTTCGGTCGGCGTCAGCACGCGCTTCACCGGCATCTACGCCCTACACGGTCCGGGCGGCTGGCCGTTGATTGGAAAGACCGATGCGAAGCTGTTCAGGGCCAATGACAAAAACCCGTTCCTGCTCACCCCAGGCCAACGCGTGAAGTTCAGAGCTCTATAATGTTAGTCGTGACGAAACCGGGCCTACAAGCGACGTTGCAAGGTGCCCCGCGGTTGGGCTACCGGCATTTCGGTATTCCCTATTCCGGAGCGGCGGATGCACTCTCTCTCGCGCTCGCTAATCGGCTCGTTGGAAACTCCGCGACGATGACCGCACTCGAAATCACATTCGGCGGTTTCGAGGCAGACATCGCAGCAGATTGTACGGTCGCTGTAACCGGCGCCATCGACCGGATCCTGATCTCTGGTCAGAGCGCACCTGCGCATACGACGCTGCATCTGAAAGCCGGAGATTGCATAGCGATTTCCCCTGTCATTCGAGGCTGCCGAACCTACCTCGCGGTCTCGACCGGGTTTCAGGCGGAAGAGGCATTTGGGTCGACATCGACTTACTTGCCAGCGCAATTGGGGGGCCTGAACGGGCGTGCACTCAAGGCTGGTGATCGTTTGAAATCTGTCGGTTCGCCGGTCTGGACCGAAACCCTTGAAACACCAAAATCGCATCGGCCGGTTTTTTCGAATGCGCTGGCCCTGCGCGCTTGCGCATCGGCGGAGACGGATCTGCTGGATGAGGCGGACCGGAAGTGCCTTTTTGAAGAAACCTTCTTCGCGGGACGTCAGGCGACACGTATGGGCGTCGCTCTGATTGGGCGGACGCTTTCCCCGAACAGCGATGGTCAGATGAAAAGCGCGCCGGTTTTTCCAGGCACAATTCAGTGCCCGCCATCCGGAACGCCAGTTGTCTTGCTCTGCGACGCACAGACCACGGGGGGTTACCCGCGCATTGCGCACATTGCCCGCTGTGATCAACACTTGCTTGGGCAAATCCGTCCAGGCGATCAGATACGATTATTAGAGCGCAGCCCGGATGACGCGCTTCGCGACTATGCTGAGAAACGCAAACTCCTAGACGCCTGGCTAATGCCGTAGGGCCTAGATGTGCATCGCGCGGCCTTCTGAGGCGAGTACGGCTTCATGCATCATTTCCGAGAGCGTCGGGTGCGGGAAGATTGTGTGCATCAGATCTTCTTCCGTCAGCTCGCCTTCGCGCGCGATCACATAGCCTTGTATGAGTTCAGTCACTTCAGCACCGACCATATGTGCGCCCAACAACTCGCCCGTTTCAGCATCGAAGATGGTTTTGACGAGACCTTCCGGTTCGCCAAGCGCAATGGCCTTGCCGTTTCCGATGAATGGGAATTTGCCGACCTTCAGCTTCTTGCCGGTCTTCTTGGCTTCATCCTCTGTCAGACCGACGCTTGCGACTTGCGGATGCGAATAGGTGCATCCGGGGACGTTCCAATTGTCGAAAGGGTGGGCCTCATCAATCTCTCCGGCAATCTTCTCGACACAGATGACACCCTCATGGCTCGCTTTGTGCGCGAGCCACGGCCCACCGGTCAGATCGCCAATCGCGTATAGACCTTTGACGCCCGTGCGCCCGAACCCATCGACGACAACATGCGTGCGATCCAGTTTGACACCGAGCTTTTCCAGCCCCAGACCTTCGGAATTCGCGACGATACCGATTGCCAGGATCACGCGATCGACTTCGATGCTTTCAGTTTTACCGCCTACGGAAACCTCGGCTGTGACGCTGTCTTTGCCTTTCTTGAGGCCTTTGACCTGCGCTGCAGTCTTGATCGTCATGCCTTGCTTCTCGAACGACTTGTGTGCGAAGGCTGCAATCTCTTTGTCCTCAGCAGGCAAGATTCGATCCACCGCCTCGACCACCGTTACTTCCGAGCCAAGCTCATTGTAGAAACTCGCAAACTCAATTCCGATCGCGCCTGAACCGATGACGAGCAAGCGTTTCGGGGTCACATCGGGCACCATAGCTTCGCGATAGGTCCAGACCAGTTTCCCGTCTGGCTCCAGACCCGCTTGCGGGATGGACCGCGCGCGCGCACCCGTCGCGAGGAGAACGTGCTTGGCTTTGTAAGTCGTATCCTTGCCCTTGGCATCTTTCACAATGACGTTCGGCGCATCGCCGCCTTTTTCCAGACGCGCATCGCCTTCGATCACAGTGATCTTGTTCTTTTTCATCAGATGCTTCACACCGCCGGAAAGCTGCGCTGCAACCCCGCGCGAGCGCTTCACGACACCCTCGAGATCGAAATCTGCCTTGTCGACTTTCAGACCATAAGCGGCGGCATGTTTGGCGAGGTGCAAAACCTCAGCGGACCGCAGCAGGGCTTTGGTCGGGATGCATCCCCAGTTGAGGCAGATACCGCCCAGACTTTCGCGTTCGACAATCGCGGTCTTCATGCCGAGCTGGCTGGCCCGGATGGCAGCGACATAGCCGCCAGGTCCGGAGCCAATTACGATAAGATCAAAATCAGACATGGCAGTTGAGGTCCTAGAGTTGATACTGTTGTTCGGCTTCACGCCGTATGAATTGCGCTTCGGAGCAGCATTGTTTCACCAGAGCGCGAGCTGCTTTACGATCCTGTTTCGCCACTTGCTCGAATGGAGCATCGACAGGACGCATTCCGGTGAGGGTCATCTTTTCGACGGGTGGCACCAGCAAAGGTGCCATTTCGGTATCCGACCAACCGGGAAGGCCCAGGAAGAATATCGCGAACCTGGCGACACATCTTTCATAGGCAAGCAAGCTGCCCATTTCTTCCCAGAGCTTTCGCTCCAGTTGCGGTTTGGCTGCACGCCACTCATCGCGATAGGCATCCCAGTCCTCGCCCTCCAGCGCGTTGAGCAAGGCTCCATTGGCGGCGCGCGAGAGCTGCCTGTATTCGTCGCTTCCCTCAATCAGATCGCCCGCCCACACGCGCTCATCACGCTTGCGCAACTGAACATCATGCAAGTGAGCAAACTGGTCGATCGGACGCAAGGAAGCGAAAGCTGGCAACGGCTCTGGGTTCAGGTCTGGATAGGTTGCGGGCGCGTTCAATGCATCTCTGGAGACCGCCGCCTGCAAATACCCGTTCGTTGGCAACTGTGGTCGCGGATCAGCGGGCACATTGAAGGTACCAGCTGGATCGCCCGACAAATTGCCGCCAACTCGAAAGCCTAATGGGCTCAGAGCGTCAGATAGCGGTGTGCTCTGGTACGCGGAATACCCCGCAGCACTTGCCCGAAAACCTGTATTCTCAACCAGCCCGTAAACCCAGCCACCGCCGAAGAAATAGCCAAACACGCCTTGAACGCGATCCAGAAAGCCCGTCCGGGGACCAAACACTTCATGACGCGTTTCAGGACGAAGCGAGCGCACTTCTGGCGATCGTCTCCAGAAGCTCAGGAGGCGTCGCCGGAACGGACGACGCTCACAGCGGTACAAGCCGATTTCGTCATAGTGACGGGCAAGATCCACCAGGCTCACCATGGTTCGCCCCTAAAGCAACATGCTCTCTGGCGTTTCGACATAGCGGCGGAATGCCTGTAACCAACGCGCACCCTCAGCACCGCCAATGACGCGGTGGTCACAGGTCAGTGTGACCGTCATGATCGTCGCCGCTTTCACAGATCCATCATCGCCGACCACGGCGCGTTTTTCACCGGCACCAACAGACATGATCATGCCTTCTGGCGGATTGATGATCGAAGCGAACGACTTGATACCAAACATGCCGAGGTTCGAGATAGAGAACGTCCCGCCCATATATTCCTGCGGCTTCAGCTTACGTTCGCGTGCACGGGTGGCGAGATCTTTCATCTCGGCGGAGATCTCGGCCAGGCCTTTCTTTTCAGCGTCGCGGATCACCGGCGTGATCAGACCGCCATCAATCGCCACCGCGACCGAAATATGCGCTCCGTTATGGTAGGCGATGCCATTGTCTGAATAGCTCGCATTGCAATCAGGTTCCGCCATTAATGCCATCGCGGAGGCTTTGATCAGGAGATCGTTGACGGAGACTTTGACTCCTTCCGGCGCCGCATCATTGATCCCTTTCCGAGCCGCCAGCAGCTTGTCGAGCGCGATGTCGACATTGAGCGGGAAGTGGGGGATCTGCATGAAGCTTTGCGTCAGGCGACGCGCGACTGTCTTGCGCATACCGTCCAGCGGCTCAAGGCGGTAGCTGTCCGGCGCATAGACGCGATCATCCAGGATTTGCGGCAGGATCAGCCCATCCGGCGAAGCCGGTGCGCCGCCGCTTGCAGGTGCCGACATGCCAGGCTGGGCATTCTCGACATCTTTCTTGACGATCCGGCCATGCGGACCGGAGCCTTTGCCTTTCAGCGCCGTCAGGTCGATCCCTTTCAAGGCCGCAATCCGCCGCGCCAGCGGACTCGCCTTAATGCGGTCATCGCCAGCGCCCAGCGCCGGCATCTGGACCGGTGTTGAGGCAACCTCTTTCGTTTCAGCCGATCCGTTGCCCTGAACTTGATCCGAGGTCTTTTCAGGTTCGGGTGCCGCGGCAGAAGGCTCCGGCGCGTCGGCCGGAGCTGCGGAGACGGAGGAGGCATCCTCGCCATCCTCTGCGAGCACAGCAATCACCGCGTTCACTTTGACGCCTTCTGTCCCGGCCTCAACCAGGATTTGCGCGACTGTACCTTCATCTACGGCTTCGACTTCCATGGTCGCCTTGTCGGTTTCGATCTCAGCGATCACATCGCCGGCTTCGACAGTATCGCCCGGTTTGACATTCCACTTGGCAAGCGTGCCCTCTTCCATAGTCGGACTAAGGGCAGGCATGGTGATATTAATGGCCATTCTTACATTCCCTCACAGACAGCTTTGGCGGCAGCGACAATGTCATCCGCGTTTGGCAGGCTCATCGCTTCCAGATTGCCCGCATATGGCAGCGGGACGTCTTTCTGCGTGACGCGAGCGGGTGGCGCATCGAGATAATCAAAGGCCAGTTCTGTGACGCCAGCGGCGATCTCTCCGCCCACGCCCATATGCTTCCAACCCTCTTCGGCGGTAACGAGGCGATTGGTTTTCTTCACGCTCTCAACAATCGTATCCATGTCCAATGGTCGAATGGAGCGCAAATCGATCACTTCTGCGGAAATGCCTTCGGTTGCGAGTTTCTCAGCCGCGTCCATGGCAAACCCGGTGCAACGCGAATAGCCGACCAGTGTGACGTCCGTACCTTCTCTGATCACAGCGGCCTTTCCGATTGGAAGCGTATAGTCGTCCAGGTCCGGGACGTCATATTCGAGACCATAAAGCAGCTCATGCTCGAGGAAGACAACCGGGTTCGGATCGCGGATGGCGGACTTGAGCAGCGCCTTCGCCGAGCCTGCATCCCAGGGCGCAACTACTTTCAGGCCCGGCACATGACCATACCATGCCGCATAGTCTTGAGAGTGTTGAGCACCAACGCGAGACGCGGCGGCGTTCGGGCCGCGGAACACGATCGGGCACCCCATCTGGCCGCCGGACATATAGAGCGTCTTGGCAGCCGAGTTGATGATCTGATCGATTGCCTGCATCGCGAAATTGAAGGTCATGAACTCAACAATCGGGCGCAAACCTCCAAAGGCGGCGCCGACGCCGAGACCGGCAAAGCCATGCTCCGTGATCGGTGTATCGACCACGCGGCGCGGGCCAAATTCCTGCAACAATTCCCGGGTGACTTTGTAAGCGCCTTGATATTCCGCGACTTCCTCGCCCATGATGAACACCGTCTCGTCGCGGCGCATCTCCTCGGCCATCGCATCTCTGAGCGCGTCGCGCAGCACCGTCTTGGTGAAAGTCGTGCCTTCCGGAATGTCCGGATTGGTGAGGGTGACCGCAACGGGTGCATCCGAGGCGGCCTGCGCCTCCAAGACCTCCGGTTCAGCCACGGGCGTGACCTTTTCGACGTCCGGCGTTGGCGCTGTAGAAACGCTTGCAGCATCCTCACCATCTTCGGTGAGAACTGCGATGACGGCGTTCACTTTGACGCCCTCGGTTCCCTCCGGAATCAGGATCTTGGCGAGCGTACCTTCGTCGACGGCCTCAACTTCCATCGTCGCCTTGTCGGTTTCGATTTCGGCGATCACGTCGCCGGCTTCAATCTTGTCGCCTTCGCCCTTCAGCCATTTGGCCAGCGTGCCTTCTTCCATGGTCGGGCTCAAAGCGGGCATTAGAATATCAACAGCCATTACGCAGCTCCCTGTTCTGGCGTAACAAAGCCAACAATATTTCCTTCGCCATCCTCAACATAGGCCGCGCGGCCGACGCCTGGATAGTCAGCGGGTGGCAAAGCTTCCGCCCCGCCATTGTTCAGTGCCCAAGCATAACGATCATCACAGTCGGCGACTTCAAATGTCATCGTCCCGCCGCGAACGGGCGCACCAGCTTCCGGGGAGTCGCCCATGCGGCGCATCATTCCCACCGTCAAAGATTCGCTGAGCTGGGGACCATCCGCAAGATGGTACTCAACCGCCTCTGCGCCTTCCATCGGCGAAAAACTCCAGCCGAACAATCCCGCGTAAAACGCCTTGGCGCGCTCTACATCGTTTACGTGAATTTCAAAATGTCCCGACATCTACGCCTCCACCGGCAACAGGACATCAGTCCACAGTTCGGAAGGATCTGGCTCTGGGCTTTCGAGCGAGAAGTCAGCCGCTTCCTTGACGATCGCGCGGATTTCCTTGTCGATCGCTTTGAGATCCTCTTCGGTTGAGAGTTCCGCCGCGAGGATCTGTTCTTTCAATCCATCAATCGGATCTTTGTGACTACGAATGTCGTCGACTTCCTCACGTTTACGATACTTCGCCGGATCCGACATGGAGTGCCCGCGATATCGGTAGGTCTTCATTTCCAGGATATACGGACCCTTACCAGAGCGCGCGTATTTCACTGCTCGCTCACCGGCTTTCTTGACCGCGTAGACATCCATGCCATCAACTTCTTCGCCTTCGATCTCGAACGAGATGCCGCGCTTGAACAACTCGGTTTCAGACGCGTGGCGCTCAACGCTCGTCCCCATTGCGTACATATTGTTCTCGATCACGTAGACGACTGGCAGGTCCCACAAGGAGGCCATGTTGAAAGCCTCATAGACCTGCCCCTGGTTTGCTGCGCCATCACCGAAATAGGCGAGACAAACATTGTCCTTGCCGAGATACTTGTTGGAAAATGCGAGACCGG
>JANSXJ010000202.1 GCA_024743015.1 Hyphomonas sp.
CCTGATCTTGCTGATCGTCGGCGGCAATGACACGACCCGAAACTCGATTAGTGCAGGCGTGGTCGAGCTCAACCGTAACCCGGATGAGTTTGCCAAGCTGAAAGCCGATCCGTCGATCATCCCGAACATGGTGTCGGAGATCATTCGCTTTCAGACCCCGCTCGGCCATATGCGCCGCAACGCACTCGAGGATATCGAACTGGGCGGCAAGCAGATCAAGAAAGGCGACAAGGTGGTCATGTGGTACATTTCCGGAAACCGGGATGAGACCGTGATCGAGGATCCGGATCGATTCTGGATCGATCGCCCGAATGCCCGGCGTCACCTGTCCTTCGGGTTTGGCGTCCATCGCTGCATGGGCAATCGCGTTGGTGAGATGCAGCTGCGCATCCTTTGGGAAGAAATCCTGAAGCGTTTCGACAAGATCGAATTGGTTGGTGAGCCGGAGCGCGTCCTTTCCAACTTTGTGATGGGATACACTAGTGTTCCGGTCATTGTCCGTCCGAAAGCCGGATGAAAACCCGGGACCGCATCCTTGAAACAGCGCGTGACCTGTTCAACACGCACCGGTTCGGCAATGTCACAACCGCTGATCTCGCGACCGAATGCGGGATCGCCGAGGGCAATCTCTGGTATCATTTCAAGAACAAGCGGGCGCTTCTTGAAGCGCTGACCGAAGGCTTTCTTGTCGAGGTGGAACACCGCCTCGCTTTGTTGCCCAGCGACGAAGCACGCGTACTTGAGGATTATGCGGCGATGATTGCGGCGCTGATGTCAGAAATTCGGCGCTATCGTTTCCTGTATCGCGACCAGGCCGACTATGGCGAGCATACAGACCAGCTATTGCAGCGCCTGCCCGGGATTTACCGCGATACTCTGTCCCAGTTTCAAACCTATCTGCACGCTATGCTGAAAGCGGGTCACCTGGAGCTCGACCGGGATAGGCTTCCGTCGCTTGCCACAAATATCGTGGTCGTCTTGCGCTACCATCTCGAATTCCTGCGAGAGAGCGGTGCCGATAGCGAGGTTGGGTCCGGGGCTGTCGAGAGCGCCGTCGAGCAGCATCTTACCCTGTTTCGCCACGCGCTCACTGCGCACGCGGCAGAAAGACTCGATCTGGCTCTGCGCCAGCTAACCGTAAACGCGTAAAACCTGCCTCACAGGCAAGTTGTCGTCTTCCGCCTGAGACCGAACGCGTTACATAAGACTCAAGCAATCCAGGATACGCGCCATGGCCGTTGGGCATGAAGGTCAGGAAATCATGATCAAGGACGCCCTGGTCTTCCTCGTTGCGGCGGGACTGGTGGTTCCGATCCTGCGCGCTTTAAAGCTACCGGCTGTTGTGGCCTTTATTCTCGCCGGGGTCGCCCTCGGGCCAAGCGGATTCAGCGCCTTCAGCGAACGATTACCCGTATTGGAGTATTTGACGATTTCCGACCCAGCCGCCGCCGCACCGTTTGCGGAACTCGGTGTGCTGTTTCTGCTTTTCCTTCTCGGACTGGAACTGTCATTCCAAAAACTGTGGGCGTTGAAGCGGACGGTGTTCGGGGCTGGCACAATGCAAGTCCTGCTCAGCGCCATGGTCATTGGCTATGCCGCTTATCTGCTGGGCCAACCTCCCGCTGCCGCTGCGATTATTGGGCTCGCGCTGGCGCTGTCTTCTACCGCAATTGTCATGCAGGTCCTGATCGAGAAAAAGCTTGCTGCGGGGCCGGTCGGGCGAACCTCTCTCGGGGTGCTCCTGTTCCAGGACATAATGGTCGCGCCAATCCTGATTTTCGTTGGGTTCACTGCGAGCCAAAGCGATGCGGGTCTGGTCGCCGTGTTCGGTCAGGCCCTGCTGAACGGCCTGATCGCCCTCCTGGTCATTTTCCTGATTGGACGCTTTCTTTTGCGCCACCTGTTCCGCCTCGCCGCGCACGCCGGAGGCCGGGACTTCCTGATGGCGATCACTCTGCTGACAGTGGTCGGCGCGTCCGTCATTACCGCGAATGCGGGTCTGTCACTGGCGCTCGGCGCGTTCCTCGCTGGACTCCTCCTTGGTGAGACGGAGTTCAAGCACCAGACCGAAATCGACCTGGAACCGTTTAAGGGATTACTGCTCGGTCTGTTTTTTCTGACCGTTGGGCTCGCGATTGATCTTGGCGTCGTGATCGAGAACTGGCCGATCGTGTTCGGTGGCCTGATTGCGTTGCTCGTCGTGAAAGCATTGATCGCCGTGATCGCGATCCGCATATTCTCCGGGACGTGGCCTGTCGCCTTTGAATCAGCCTCCTTGCTGGCGCCCGCTGGTGAATTCGCCTTTGTCATCCTGGGGGCAGGCCTCGCCGCCGGGACTCTGCTCGGAGAGACCACGACTTTGCTCTCTGCGATTGTGGCTTTGTCCATGCTGATCATCACGATGAGCTGGCGCGGAGGCATCTGGCTGGCGGAGCGCAGCACGCCAAAAGCCGAAAGCCATCCCCTTCCGAGTGATTTTAGCGATGCAGAGGGCCATGTCATCGTGGCTGGTTTTGGTAGAGTTGGCCGCGCTGTCGCGCATATTCTGGACCGCGAGAAGGCTCAGATTGTCGGGCTTGAAACCAATCCGAACACGGTAGCCAAGCACCGCCGCGACGGCTGGCGCGTCTATTTTGGGGATGGGGCCCGCCAGGAAGTGCTGGAGAAAGCCGGCCTCGCCCACGCCGGACTCGTTGTGGTGACCTTGGATGATGCGACGCGCGCAGAGACCCTCGTAAAGGCGGCGCGGCGCGGTCGTCCCGATGTGCCAATCCTGGCCCGCGCGCGCGACGCGGATCACGCCCGGTCTCTTTACACCGCAGGCGCGACCTATGTGATCCCGGATGCGATTGAGGCGGGTTTGCAAATGTCCGCTCGCGCACTTGTAGAAATGGGCTACGAGACCGAAACCGTCCGCGCACTCATCGCATCAGAGCGCGAGACGGAATATCAGATGGCCGATGAGAATGTCGAAAAGACAGACGAAGACTAGAACGGCATCTTGAAGCCCGGCATCATGCCGCCAAAGCCCGCCGTTGCTTCTTTCATCGCCGCTTCCATGGCCTGATCGAGATTCTTGCGCGCTTCGCGATGCGCAGCTTTGACCAGGTCCTCGACGATTTCCGCTTCGTCCGACATCAGGGACGGATCGATTCGGATTGAAACCAGTTCGCCCTTGCCCTTCAGAGTGACGGCGACCAGTCCGGCCCCGGCAATGCCTTCAGCTTCAGTTTCTTCGATCTTGGCCTGTGCTTCCTGCATTTTGGCCTGCATTTCCTGCGCTTGTTGCATGATCTTGGTGAGGTCAGTCATGGGAGGTCCGTTCTAGCCTTTGGAGCGTCGTTTCAACGGCACGACATTGTCTGTCAGCGTCGCAGGATCAAGTGGTGCAGTGTGTTCAACATCAACAACTTCCGCACCTGGGAGCGCCGCGAGCGCAGCCGCCACATCGGGATGCTGAGCCGCATCTGCGAGCAGCTCGCCGCGCACCCGCGTCTCTGTTTCTTTTTGAGTTTCGACCGACGAATCGGACAAGGCCACATCCCAATCCATGTCGGTTTCGTATTCGAGAAAGTCGGTCAATCGTCGAAGCAGATCCTTCGGCGCGCCCGGATCGACGGCGCAGATCAAACGACCCGGTCGAAAATTCTCCGCCCGGATATATTTGCGAGCTTCGCCCCAGAGGCGGGCTTCCTTGCGCGAATCCAACCGGTCCAGGACGTCGCGGAAATTCGCCAGGGCTTGCTCAGTCGGTTGAACAAGCTGCACCACGGCTTGAGCGCCGCCAGACGGCGAAGCGCCACGACCATCAGGCTTTCCCGCGTTGCTCGTGGCCCCTCCCCCGCTCAGCATGCGCGCGGCTTCTTCGGGGCTGGGCAAGCGCGCGGCGGAGACCAGACGCAAGACCACCATGCGCAGCGCCGTGTCTGCTTCGGGCGCGGTCTGAGTATCGCGATACCCAGACAGTAGAATCTGCCAGTTGCGCTGTGCCTGCGCGGGGGTCAGCGCCGCGGCGATTTCATGCGTTCTGCGGCTCCAGTCTGCCGGCCCCGGCAATTGGTAATTATTGCCCGCGGCCTGCACCGTCGCGATATCCGCGGCAATCTCCAGCATATCCTTGAGGATGACGAGCGGGTCAGCGCCGGCGCGAACCTGGTCAGCCACCTCATCCACCGCCTTTTGAGCTTCCCCCTGAATGGCAAACTCAAACGCATCGAGCAGACGAAGCCGGTCTCCCAGACCGAGCATGTCGCGTACTCGCTCGCCCGTGACTTCGTCCCCGTCGAGCGCCTGAACGATCGCCTGATCAAGGATCGACAATCCGTCCCGGACGGACCCTTCAGCCGCCCGTGCGATCAGGGCGAGGCCTTCCTCAGAAACGTTGGCATCCTCGCGGCCTGCAATCTTTGCGAGATGTTTGGACAGCGCATCGCTCTCCAACCGTTTCAGATCAAACCGCTGACACCGTGACAGGACCGTGATCGGAACTTTGCGGATTTCTGTCGTTGCGAAAATGAACTTCACATGCGCAGGCGGCTCTTCCAGCGTTTTCAGCAAGGCGTTGAATGACGCCGTGGAGAGCATATGCACTTCGTCGATAATATAGACTTTGTGACGCGCTGAGACGGGCGAGTATCTGACGCCATCCAGCAGGTCGCGCATATCTGCTACGCCGGTCCGAGATGCCGCGTCCAGTTCGAGCACGTCGGGATGATTGCCGGCCATGATCGCGCTGCAAAAATCGCCTGGCGGGTCCAGATCCATGCTCGGCGCATCGTGGCCCTCTCGCGAATAATTCAGCGCCCGCGCCAGCAATCGCGCTGTCGTGGTTTTCCCAACCCCGCGAACACCAGTCAGCATGAAAGCGTGAGCGACGCGGCCTGTCTCAAAAGCGTTCTTGAGCGTTCGAACCATCGCCTCCTGGCCGATTAAGTCGGAAAACAGGCGCGGTCGGTATTTGCGCGCGAGCACCTGATAGCCTTCCTCCTTCGGGGCGCCCATCTCGGCGTCTCCGAACATGGAAAATGTCGCGTCATCGCGCTCGTCTTCCTGAGGTGTTTCCGGCGTATCAGTCATCGCCAATGCTTATGGCAGGGACTCGGGGGTGGCGGCAAGCGATCAGCGCCCTAAGTCGCGCAAATGACCACAGCTTTGCTCATCTTTCCGCACCAGCTCTTTGCCGAACACCCTGGCCTCGCCTCTCAACCGGACCGTGTCGTGCTAATCGAAGACCCGCTCTTTTTCGGTGATCGCCAGTATCCGCTTCAATTTCACAAGCAAAAGCTCTGGCTGCACCGCGCCAGTATGCGCCGCTATGCCGAAGAGCTGCGCGAGGAAGGTGAGGTGGTGGAATATGTCGGCTACCGTGCCGGAGAGCCGGTGACGCGTACGGCGCTGTCAGACCTGGCAAAGGCGGAAACAGATACGCTGATTTGCGCCGATCCGGTCGATTTCATCCTTGAAAAACGGCTGCGCGCATACGCCGATGATCTTGGAATGACGCTGAAAGTGGTGGTGTCGCCGATGTTCCTGAACTCCACGACTGAGAATCAGCACTGGCGCAGCGAGCAGAAACGCTGGTTCATGGCGGAGTTTTACAAATCCCAGCGGCGACGGCTAAACGTGCTGATGGACGGAGACGCCCCCGCGGGCGGAAAATGGAGCTTTGACGAGGACAATCGCAAGAAGGTTCCGAAAAAGCTCCTGGGGCAAATTCCGCAGCTGCCCATTCGTTCGCCCGACGCGGTCGAGGCTGACGCGCGGGCGTCAGTGATGGCGGAGTTTCCCGACCACTATGGCGCGCTCGATCATATTATCTGGCCGACCTCCCACGCCGCTGCCGCAGAATGGCTTGAGTGCTTTCTACGCGAACGGTTTGAGCAGTTTGGGGCATACGAAGACGCGATTGTCGAGGGCGAGGCCCTGCTCTGGCATTCCGCGCTGACACCTATGCTCAATATCGGGCTGCTAACGCCGCGCCAGATCTTGGACGCGGTTCAGGACCATCTCGACGCCCATGACGTGCCGATCAATTCTGCCGAAGGTTTCATCCGTCAGATCATTGGCTGGCGAGAGTTCATGCGCGCAACCTATGTCGATCTCGGGGTCTCGATGCGCACCACCAATCATTGGCAGCACACACGTCAAATGCCGGACTCCTTCTGGCGCGGCGACACCGGTATCGCCCCGATTGATGACACCATCCAGCGCATCCTCCGGACTGGATATTGTCACCATATTGAGCGCCTCATGGTCCTGGGGGGCTTCATGTTTCTTTGCGAGTTCGATCCGGACGATATCTATCGCTGGTTCATGCAGATGTTTGTCGACGCCTATGACTGGGTGATGGTGCCCAACGTCTATGCGATGAGCCAGCATGCCGATGGCGGGGCGATCACAACGAAGCCGTATTTTTCAGGCTCTGCCTACGTTCGCAAGATGAGCCACTACCCCAAAGGCTCCTGGTGCGAGATCTGGGACGGGTTGTACTGGCGCTGGATCTGGAAGCATGCCGAGGCGCTTCAGAAGAACCCGCGCTGGGCGATGATGGTTTCTATGGCGCGCAAAATGGACGATGAAAAACGCGCCGCGCACATCTCTACCGCAGACAAATATCTCGCGAGCCTCTGACCATGTTGGGGATTGAAAGTGGAGACTGGACAGCGACCCGAACCGAAAAACTCGTTAGGGCTGCTTCGTTCC